>NZ_JBTVYK010000017.1:0-103451 GCF_054788135.1 Streptomyces sp. O3 | reverse complement strand
GTGCGGGGGGGGGGGGGGGGGGGGGGGGGGGGGGGGGGGGGTGTTTCACCGTGCCCCCCCCCCCCCCCCCCCCCCCCCCACCCCGATATCAGGCCTGCGCCGCCCACCACTCCTTGAGTGCGGCGACCGCCGCGTCGCGCTCCATGGGGCCGTTCTCCAAGCGCAGCTCCAGCAGGAACTTGTACGCCTGACCGATCACCGGCCCCGGCCCGACCCCGAGAATCTTCATGATCTCGTTGCCGTCCAGGTCAGGGCGGATCGAGTCCAGCTCCTCCTGCTCCTTCAGTCGGGCGATGCGCTCTTCCAGCCCGTCGTAGGCGCGGGACAGCGCACCGGCCTTCCGCTTGTTGCGGGTCGTGCAGTCGGAACGGGTGAGCTTGTGCAGCCGGTCCAGCAGCGGGCCCGCGTCCCGGACATAGCGCCGTACAGCGGAGTCCGTCCACTCACCGGTCCCGTAGCCGTGGAACCGCAGGTGGAGCTCGACCAGGCGCGAGACGTCCCGCACGAGCTCGTTGGAGTACTTGAGCGCGGTCATGCGCTTCTTGGTCATCTTCGCGCCCACCACCTCGTGATGGTGGAACGAGACCCGGCCGTCCTTCTCGAAGCGCCGCGTCCTCGGCTTGCCGATGTCATGGAGCAGCGCGGCGAGCCGCAGCGTCAGGTCGGGGCCGTCCTCTTCCAGGTCGATCGCCTGCGCCAGAACGGTCAGCGAGTGCTCGTAGACGTCCTTGTGCCGGTGGTGCTCGTCGCTCTCCAGGCGCAACGCCGGAAGCTCCGGCAGCACTCGGGCGGCCAGACCAGTGTCGACAAGGAGCGCGAGGCCCTTGCGCGGGTGGGCGGAGAGGATCAGCTTGTTCAGCTCGTCACGGACCCGCTCGGCCGAGACGATGTCGATCCGCTCGGCCATCTCCTTCATGGCGGCGATCACGTCCGGAGCGGGCTCGAAGCCGAGCTGCGCGCCGAAGCGCGCGGCCCGCATCATGCGCAGTGGGTCGTCCGAGAAGGACTCCTCGGGGGTGCTGGGTGTCCGCAGGACCCCCGCCTCGAGGTCCCCGAGGCCGCCGTGCGGATCGATGAAGCGCTTCTGAGGAAGCGCGACGGCCATCGCGTTGACCGTGAAGTCCCGCCGGACGAGATCGTCCTCGATGGAGTCGCCGTAGGACACCTCGGGCTTGCGCGAGGTCCGGTCGTACGCCTCCGAGCGGTACGTCGTCACCTCGAGCAAGTAGCCGTCCTTCTGGCAGCCGACCGTGCCGAAGGCGATCCCGACCTCCCATACCGCGTCCGCCCACGGCCGGACGATCTTCAGTACGTCCTCGGGGCGGGCATCGGTGGTGAAGTCCAGGTCGTTGCCGAGTCGGCCGAGCAACGCGTCCCTGACGGAGCCGCCGACCAGGGCGAGAGAGAACCCGGCCTCCTGGAAGTGGCGGGCGAGGTCGTCGGCGACAGGGGACACGCGCAGCAGTTCGCTCACCGCTCGGCTCTGCACCTGGTTCAGGGCGCTGGGATTGTCTTCGTTGGCGTTCGGCACAACAGAAAAGGGTACGTGCCCACAGCCGCCCGAGCTTCCTCGTTTCCCGGCGGTCATGTGGCGCAGTCCGCGGCACTTCGCTCCTGCGGGGATCGTTACCATGCGAGGACGCGAAGATAGCGACCACTCACGACGACCACTGACGGCAAGGGACGAACGCGTGGCCGAGGCGCCAGACTTTCCGGGGATGGCTCCCTCGGCTGCCCGCCGACGGCTGCTGCGCTCGGCGGCACTGCTCGTCGGAGCCCCCCTGCTGGCCGCTCTGCTGCAGATTCCGGCCGAGGCCCCGGCGCACGCCGCTGGCGCCAGTGCCCAGACCGCCCATGGCACCGTCGACGTGTCCGTGGACTCGCTCAGCCCCAGCGTTCCCACCGAGGGCGACACCCTCACCATCTCCGGCCGGATCACCAACGAGGGCCAGCAGGACGTCATCGACGCCGAGGCCGCCCTGCAGGTGGGGCCGATCATGGCGGCCCGCAGCGCCATCGACCAGACCGCGAAGAACAGCGACTCCCCCCGGCAGACCACCGGCAGGAAGATCGACGGCGAGTACGTCGAGAAGATCGACAAGCTCGCCCCCGGCGTCTCGCGGAACTTCTCCCTCTCGATCCCCGTCGACGAGCTGGAACTCGGCGCCGACGGCGTCTACCAGGTCAGCGTCGCGCTCTCCGGCAGGCCCACGGGTCAGCGGTACGACCAGGTGCTGGGGATCGAGCGGACGTTCCTCCCCTGGCAGCCGGAGGCCCCGGCTGAGAAGACCAGGACGACCTACCTCTGGCCGCTCATCTCCCAGACCCACCTCACCGCGGAGACGGGTCCCGGTGAAGAGCAGGCCCCGGTCTTCGCGGACAACACGCTGGCCAAGGAGATCTCTCCCGGCGGACGGCTCGAACGGCTCCTCGCTCTGGGGCGGGACCTTCCCGTCACCTGGGTCATCGACCCGGATCTCATCGCATCCGTCGATGCGATGAGGGAGGACTACCAGGTCATCGGCCCCGACGGCACCCCGGTCGCGGGCAAGGACCAGGCCGTGGCCAAGCGGTGGCTGAACACCCTCGAAAAGGCCGTGCAGGACAAGCAGGTCGTGGCGCTGCCCTTCGCCGATCCCGATCTCGCGTCGCTGGCCCACCAGGGCAAGCGGGTCTCGGGATCGCTCAGCCATCTCAAGGACGCCACCGACGCGGCCGCGATCACCGTGGAGACGGTGCTGCACGTCGAGGCGAGCACGGACTTCGCGTGGCCCGTGGACGGCGCGATCGACCCCTCGATCATCGACGTCGCCACCTCAGCCGGTGCGCATACCGTGATCGCCCGCAGCGACAGCCTGCGGGAGACCGGCAACCTGCCGTACACGCCCACAGCCGCCCGCCCGATCGGCGGCGGTACCACGGCCGTGGTCGCCGACACCCGGCTGTCGACCGCGTTCCAGGGCGATATGACCACCGCCGAGAACTCCACGCTCGTCGTGCAGAAGTTCCTGGCCCAGAGCCAGATGATCAACCTTCAGGACCCGGAGAAGCAGCGCAGCATCGTCGTCGCCCCTCAGCGCATGCCGACCGTCAGCCAGGCCCAGTCCATGGCCAAGGCCGTACGCGCGCTTGAGGACGGCGGCTGGTCGCAGGCCGACGACCTGGTCTCGGCGGCCAAGGCCAAGCCGGACCCCCGCGCCACGACCCAGGTGCCCGCCGCCCGCTCCTACCCCTCCAAGCTGCGCAAGCAGGAGCTGCCGGAGGACGCGTTCCTCGCGGTCCAGAGCACCGGGAAGACGCTCGACAGGTTCAAGGTCATCCTCAGCAGGCCGGAGCGTGTGGTCACGCCCTTCGGCCGGGCTATCGACCGGGAGATGTCCACGTCCTGGCGCGGACGGCCCGAGCAGGGCGACGCCTATCGCGCTGGTGTACAGGATTACCTCGTCGGGCTGACCGCACAGGTGAAGCTGATCGAGAAGTCGGAGGCGAAGCTCTCCGGGCGCAGCGCGACCATCCCGGTAACGGTGCAGAACAACCTGGTGCAGGATGTCGAGCACCTGGTGCTGCGGCTCACCTCGACCAAGCCGAACCGCCTCAAGATCGGTGACAGCCCCTACGCGGAACAGCAGATCAAGGTCTCCGGGGAGCACAGCCAGTCGGTGAAGTTCACGACGACGGCTAACGCCAACGGCCCGGTGCCGGTCATCGCCCAGCTCTACACCGCGGACGGCGAGCCCTACGGCCGGGAAATCCGCTTCGATGTGAACGTCACCGAGGTGACCGCCGAGGTCATGCTGGTCATCGCGGGCGGAGTGCTGCTGCTCGTCCTCGCCGGATTCAGGATGTACACCCAGCGCAAGCGCGCGGCTGCCCGGCAGGCCGCCGAAGAGGCGGCCGGGGACGGCCCAGACGGCGGGGACGGCGGGAACACGACGCCGGACACCGCTCCGGAAAACACCGACCCGTCGGGCACGGGTGAGAGAGTGGACCGTTGAGCGACGACTTGGCCGGTGGGCCGTGGGACCCGATGAGGTGGGGTAAGCATGAACGCGCCGTACGACGGTGACCGCGGCCAGGGCGCGACCCGCGGCGACCCGGCGGGGCAGCAGGTACCGCCGCAGCAGCCGACCCCGGATATGTACCTCCAGGACGCCTACGACCAGGATCCGTACCGCGCCCAGGACCTCACCGCCCAGGACCCGGTGACCGAGGCCCTCTACGACCGCGCCGCGCACCCACCGCCGCCTCCTGGCGCCTACGGGGAGCCCCAGCCGGCCTACGGCCAGCCGCCCGCGCCGCCGCACGCGCCCGACCCACGGCTGTGGGCCCAGACCCCGCCGCCCGAGCCCGACGGCCCGTCCCGCCATCTGCCGTACGGCGACGACGCCCGCACCACCCAGTTCGTCGGCGTGGACGACCTGGTCACCCAGGCCAGCGAGGAGCGCCACGAGCCGGACGCGTTCGCGCACCTCTTCCGGGACCAGCAGGGCAACGGCACTCGCCCGCCCAGCGAGCCTCCGGCCGTGCCCGCGCCGTCCCCGCCACCGCCGCCGCCCGCCCCGAAGCGTTCGGGCGGCCGCGCCTCCAGCCTGCTGAAGTCCAGTGCGGTGATGGCGGCGGGCACCATGGTCTCCCGCGTCACCGGCTTCATCCGCTCGGCGTTGATCGTCGCGGCGCTCGGCCTCGGTCTCCTCGGCGACAGCTTCCAGATCGCCTACACGCTGCCGACGATGATCTACATCCTGACCGTCGGCGGCGGGCTGAACTCGGTCTTCGTTCCGCAGCTCGTCCGTGCCATGAAAGAGGACAGCGACGGCGGCCAGGCCTACGCCAACCGGCTGCTGACGGTGGTCATGGTGGTGCTCGGCGCGATCACGGTGGCGGGAATGTTCGCCGCGCCGCTGTTCGTCCGCATGCTGTCCATGCCGGTCGCGAACAACCCGGCGGCCAACGAGGTCGCGATCACGTTCATCCGCTACTTCCTGCCGTCGATCTTCTTCATGGGCGTCCATGTGGTGATGGGGCAGATCCTGAACGCCCGCGGGTCGTTCGGCCCGATGATGTGGACCCCTGTCCTCAACAACATCGTCATCATCTTCACCCTCGGCACCTTCCTCTGGGTGTACGGCACCTACGAGACCACGCAGATGACCGCCGAGACCATGCCGCCGGAGGCCGAACGGCTGCTCGGCGTCGGCGTCCTGCTCGGCATCGTCGTGCAGGGCCTGGCGATGATCCCCTACCTGCGGGAGTCCGGGTTCACGATCCGGCTGCGCTTCGACTGGCGGGGCCACGGCCTCGGCAAGGCGGCGAAGCTCGCCAAGTGGACCGTGCTCTTCGTCCTCGCCAACCAGGCGGGCGTCCTCTTCGTCACCCAGCTCTCCACCGCCGCGGTCGTGGACTCGAACGTCAAGGGCACCGGCTACGCCGCCTACGCCAACGCCCAGCTCATCTGGATGCTGCCGCAGGCCATCATCACCGTGTCGCTGATGGCCGCCCTGCTGCCCCGGCTGTCCCGCTCGGCGCACGACGGCGACACGGGAGCGGTCCGCGACGACATCTCCCAGGGGCTGCGCAACACGGCCGTCGCCATCGTCCCGATCTCCTTCGGGTTCATCGCGCTCGGCGTCCCGATGTGCACCCTGATCTTCGGCGGCTCGGGCGCCGACAGCGCCACCAACATGGGCTACATGCTGATGGCCTTCAGCCTCGGCCTGATCCCGTACTCCGTGCAGTACGTCGTCCTCCGCGCCTTCTACGCGTACGAGGACACCCGCACCCCCTTCTACAACACGGTCATCGTCGCCGCCGTGAACGCCGCCGCCGCCGTGGCCTGCTACTACCTGCTCCCGGCCCGCTGGGCCGTGGCCGGGATGGCCGCGTGCTACGGCCTCGCCTACGCGATCGGCGTGGGCGTCGCCTGGCGGCGGCTGAGCAGGCGGCTGGACGGCAGCCTGGACGGCGCACACGTCCTGCGCACCTACGCCCGGCTCGCCATCGCCTCGCTCCCCGCCGCACTCCTCAGCGGTGGCGTCGCGTACGCGATCACCCAGGGGCTCGGCCAGGGAGTGCTGGGCTCGCTCACCGCTCTGGTCATCGGAGGGATCGTGCTGCTCGGCGTCTTCTTCGTCGCCGCGCGGCGGATGCGGATCGAGGAGATGAACGCCTTGGTCGGTATGGTCCGCGGACGTCTCGGCCGCTGAACGACGCGGCGATCCGGCCGAGTCAGCGCAACCATCACCGGCCTCCGCGTGTCGTGCATACCGGCAGAGTGTGGGCACAATTGGCTTTGGCGTCGTACAGAGCGCAACGGATGGGGAGGCAGGAACGACGGTGGCGGAACGGAGCACGGCTGCCGTCGACGTGGCAGCAGGGAGCAATGGTGAGTCACTGACCGCCAAGGCGGACCAGCCCACGGCCGACGGGGCGCCCCAGAGCCGGGAAACGGCGACGGGCCAAGGGGACCAGCAGTCCGACGACGGTACGGAGAAGAGCAGGCCACACGCCCAGCCGCCCGAACTGCACAGCGGCCACAAACTCGCCAGACGCTACCGGCTCGAGGAGTGCGTCACCCGGCTGGACGGATTCAGCAGCTGGCGCGCCGTGGACGAGAAGCTCCGCCGGGCCGTGGGCGTCCATCTCCTGCCCGCCGACCACCCGCGCGCCCGCTCGGTGCTCGCCGCCGCCCGCTCCTCCGCCCTGCTCGGCGATCCTCGCTTCGTCCAGGTCCTCGACGCCGTCGAGGAGAACGACCTGGTCTATGTGGTGCACGAGTGGCTGCCCGACGCCACGGAACTGACGGCCGTGCTCGCCTCGGGCCCGCTCGAGCCGCATGACGCGTATCAGCTCGTCAGCCAGGTGTCGCAGGCCATGGCGGCCGCGCACCGTGAGGGTCTGGCCCATCTGCGGCTCACCCCCAGCGCCGTACTGCGCACCTCGTCCGGGCAGTACCGCATCCGCGGCCTGGCCGTGAACGCCGCCCTGCGCGGCATCAGCTCCGACACCCCGCAGCGCGCCGACACCGAGGCGATCGGCGCACTGCTGTACGCCTCGCTGACCCAGCGTTGGCCATATCAGGACGACGCGTACGGCATGACCGGGCTCCCCAAGGACATCGGTCTGATCGCCCCCGACCAGGTACGCGCGGGGGTTCACCGCGGGCTGTCCGAGCTCACCATGCGCGCGCTGGTCAACGACGGCGCCACGGCCTCCCGGCAGGAACCTCCGTGCACCACTCCGGAGGAGCTGGCCAGGGCCGTCGGGGAGCTGCCCCGGATCCGCCGCCCGGAGCCCGCGTTCACGGCGCCGCCCGAGTACCAGCACACCACATACCAGCAGGGGACCTACCGACGTCAGCCGGTGCCCCCTGAGGTGACCCAGCCGGTGCCGCCCGTCCCGCTCCAGGGCCGTACCGGCAAGGCGCTCAAGTGGGCCGTGTCCGCCCTGCTGATCGTGGCGCTCGGCCTGGGCAGCTGGCAGCTGGCCGATGCCCTCATGGACCGCGACAAGCCCAGCGACGACCCCGGCACCAGCACCCCGCCGAACAAGGGCGACGAGGGCACGGAAGGCGACGGCAAGTCCGACAACGGAGGCAAGGGCGACACCCCGCAGCCGCTCGCCATCAAGACCGCCCAGGAGTACGCACCGGACGGCCCCGCCCAGAACGCCGCCAACGTCGACAAGACCTACGACGACAGCGCCGACACCTTTTGGCGCACCAAGAGCTTCCTGGAAGGCCCGAAGCTCGCGCCCTACAAGGCGGGCGTCGGCATCGTCTACGACCTTGGCTCCGAACAGGACGTCTCGGCCGCGTCGATAGCGCTGCGCTACGGCGGCGACCGCACCACGGTCTCGCTCTACGCCGCGGACTCGCTGTCGCCGCCCTCGTCGGTGGCGTCGATGCGGCAGATCGGGACCGTCACGACCTCCGCCACGACGGCGGACATCACGGCCGAGGAAGCGGTCGCCACACGCTATGTCGTGGTCTGGCTGACCGAGGTGCCGCTGTCCCCCAAGGATCAGTTCAGCAGTGCGGGGTACAAGCAGGCCATCACGGACGTGACGTTCAAGGGCTGATCGGCTCACCGGGGGAGGGCGCGCGACGGTGGACCACGCCGGACACGACGGGAGAAGCGACCAGGATCTCCTGGCAGACCATGTCGCCGGGGCCCCGGACGCCTTCAGCGAGCTGGTACGGCGCCACCGGGACCGGCTGTGGGCGGTGGCCCTGCGCACGCTGGGGGACCGGGAAGAGGCCGCGGACGCGGTGCAGGACGCGCTTGTCTCCGCGTACCGGGCCGCCCACACTTTCCGCGGGCAGTCCGCCGTCACCACCTGGCTGCACCGGATCACCGTCAACGCCTGCCTCGACCGGGCCCGCAAGGCCGCCTCTCGGAAGACCTCGCCAGTCGACGACCCGGAGCGGCTTGAGCAGCTCCTGGAGCCGCATGAGTCGGCGTCCGCTCCGGCCGAGCGTCACGACCTGCATCGGGAGCTGATCGAGGCGCTGAGTACCCTGCCAGCCGATCAGCGGGCCGCCCTCGTTCTGGTGGACATGCAGGGCTATCCCGTGGCCGAGGCCGCCCGTGTGCTCGATGTCCCCACCGGAACCGTGAAGAGCCGCTGTGCTCGCGGCAGAGCCCGGCTGCTGCCGCTCCTGCGCCACCTGCGTCCGGACAGTAACGAGGGCAAACCAGACCGTAGTGAGAACAACCAGGGCGGTGCGGGCGTAAGCGGATCAGGCACGGGAAGGAACCGGACGCAGGGGACATCCGTCCCACCTGCAGCGGGCCCGCGTGATACCGGGCCACAAGACACCGGACCAGGCGATTCAACTGCCGTGAAAGACGGAGGTGGGCGAGCGTGACAGCCACGCCCGACGCGGCCGAGCACCCCGAGGTATCGGAAATCTCCGACCTCACCGAGGATCTGCTCTCCCCCTCCCGTGCCGTCGATGTGCGGCATCATCTCGACGGCTGCGCGCTGTGTGCCGATGTCCACAGTTCACTGGAGGAGATCCGTGGCCTACTCGGTACGCTTCCCGGTCCGCCGCGGATGCCCGCCGAGATCGCCGGTCGTATCGACGCCGCCCTGGCCGCAGAGGCGTTGCTGGACGCCACAGCGCCACAGGCCGCGGCCCCTCAGTCCGCGACACCAGCGGCCCCGTCCCCGGATTCCGCACACGCCGTCGAGCGGACCGCGGGCGGTGTTTCACGTGAAACAGCACCCGTGCCGCCCCTTCCGGCCTCGGCCACCGCGGCGTCAGACGACGGCCCACCGAACCGCCCCGCAGGACACCCCCGAGCCGCCACCGGCCCCGGTCGCCCGAGCCCTGGGCCGCGCCGACGCCGCCGCGGTGCGGCCGTCGCTGTGCTGGGAGCGGCCGCCACGGTGGCGGCCGTGGGACTGGGCGCACTGCTGATCCAGTCGGGCGGCGGCAGCGACACACGGGACGGCGCTGGCGCCCAGAAAGCGAAGCAGGAGGAGTCGGCAGCGGACGCGGACACGTTCTCCGGCGACGGTCTGGACGATCAGGTGGCGGCTCTGCTCGCCAAGGGTGTCGATGAGAAGGTGGACTCCACACCCTCCACCGCGTTCGGCCCCGACACTGAATCCCATCCCCGCACTCCGCACTCGCCCCTGCTCACGTCCGAGCCCGAGGTACCGGAGTGTGTCCGGCGCGGTATCGACCGGGCGGCACCTCCCCTCGCCGCCGAGCTGGGCACCTACCAGGGCACCAGGGCCTATCTCGTCGTGCTGCCGCACACGTCCGACGGCTCACGTGTCTCGGCCTATGTCGTGGACGCTTCCTGTGCCGATCAGGGCTCCTCGGGCACGGGTGATGTCCTGCTGACCCGCTCCTACCCTCGCCGCTGACCAGTCCGGGAATGCACGCCCCGTAGTATCCGTTGGGTGGGGTGAGAGTCCTGAGACGGGGCTCCTCCCGAGGCAGTAGGCAGTCCGCAGAGACGAGGAATCAACCCGTGAGCGACGTCCGTAACGTGATCATCATCGGCTCCGGGCCGGCCGGCTACACGGCGGCGCTGTACACCGCGCGCGCGTCGCTGAAGCCGCTGGTGTTCGAGGGTGCGGTGACCGCCGGCGGTGCGCTGATGAACACCACCGACGTGGAGAACTTCCCCGGCTTCCAGGATGGCGTGATGGGCCCCGAGCTCATGGACAACATGCGCGCCCAGGCCGAGCGTTTCGGCGCCGAGCTGGTCCCCGATGATGTGATCTCGGTCGACCTCTCCGGTGACATCAAGACGGTCACCGACACCGCGGGCACGGTGCACCGCGCCAAGTCCGTGATCGTCACCACCGGGTCCCAGCACCGCAAGCTCGGTCTGCCCAACGAGGACGCCCTGTCCGGACGCGGTGTCTCCTGGTGCGCGACCTGCGACGGGTTCTTCTTCAAGGACCAGGACATCGCCGTGGTCGGCGGCGGTGACACAGCGATGGAGGAGGCCACCTTCCTCTCCCGCTTCGCCAAGTCCGTGACGATCGTGCACCGTCGGGACAGCCTGCGCGCCTCCCAGGCAATGCAGGACCGCGCCTTCGCCGACCCGAAGATCAAGTTCGTCTGGGACAGCGAGGTCGCCGAGATCCACGGCGAGCAGAAGCTCACGGGTCTGACCCTCCGCAACACCAAGACGAGCGAGACCTCCGAACTGGCGGTCACCGGCCTGTTCATCGCCGTGGGACACGACCCGCGTACGGAGCTCTTCAAGGGCCAGCTCGAACTGGACGACGAGGGCTACCTCCAGGTCGACGCGCCTTCGACCCGGACGAACCTCACCGGGGTCTTCGGCGCCGGTGACGTCGTGGACCACACCTATCGGCAGGCCATCACCGCGGCAGGCACCGGCTGCTCCGCCGCCTTGGACGCCGAGCGCTTCCTCGCCGCCCTGACCGACGGCGAGACCGCCGCCGCGGCCACGGCCTGACTGCCCCCGTCTCCCCCTCTCTGATCCCCGTTTAGTTCTGAAGGAGAAAACCATGGCCGGTGCCACGATCACTGTGACGGACGCCAACTTCGACGAGCTGGTCCTCAAGAGCGACAAGCCTGTGCTCGTTGACTTCTGGGCCGCCTGGTGCGGGCCGTGCCGCCAGATCGCCCCCTCGCTGGAGGCGATCGCGGCCGAGCACGACGAGATCGTCGTCGCCAAGCTCAACATCGACGAGAATCCGGGCATCGCTGCCAAGTACGGCGTGATGTCGATCCCGACGCTGAACGTGTACCAGGGTGGCGAGGTCGCCAAGACCATCGTGGGTGCCAAGCCGAAGGCCGCGATCGTCAAGGAACTCGACGGCTTCGTCGCCAAGTAAGCGCACCACAAGCTCCACAGCGCGCGGATGCGCGAGCACTGTTTCACGTGAAACGGGCCCGCTCCCCTCAGGGGGGATCGGGCCCGTTCTCGTATGTGCCCTTGGCCGTCCCGCCCACTAGAGCGGCCGCGGCACCGGCTCCTTCTGTACCGCTCCCAGCAGCCGGTCGATCGCCAACTCGACGTCCTCCTTCCAGGAGAGCGCCGTACGCAACTCAAGCCGGAGCCGCGGATAGACCGGATGCGGGCGGACCGTCTTGAAGCCCACCGCCAGCAGGTGGTCGGCGGGCAGCACACACGCCGGTTCTTTCCAGCGGGCGTTCCCGAAGGCCTCCATCGCCTTGAAGCCTCTCCGGAGCAGATCCTTCGCGACGGTCTGCACGATCACGCGCCCCAGCCCCTGTCCCTGATACTCCGGGTCGATCCATGCCGTCATCAGGTGCACCGCGTCCGGAGCGATCGGACTGGTGGGGAAGGCCAGGGAGCGGGGCACATAGGCCGGGGGCGCGTACAGCACATAGCCGACCGGGATCCCGTCGACATAGACGACGCGGCCGCACGATCCCCAGTCCAGCAGCACCCCGGAGATCCAGGCTTCCTTTTCCAGTTCCGGGGTGCCCGCCCCTATCGCCGCCTGTCCGCTGACCGGATCGAGTTCCCAGAAGACGCACGCACGGCAGCGCTGGGGGAGGTCCGGGAGATTGTCCAGCGTGAGCGGTACGAGCCGACGCCCCATGTAGGCGGTTCCTCACTTCCTTCGCCCGCCGCACCACGGGCGGCGGCCAGAGCGCCCCGTTCCCTGATCAGGCTGCCGACGAACCCGCCGACTGCCCCCAGCCCCAGACCCGCGGTCACCAACCCGGTGCGGCTCACCGATCGCATGACCCCCGCCTCCCTCACATGAGGTGTTGTCAGGTGGATGCGCCATACCCGAACGCATCGTATCCATCCTGCGATTCCCTCGATACCGCCAAAAAGCAAAGAGCGGGCTGTTTTCCGGCATACACCGGACACAGCCCGCTCTCCCCGCCGCTTGCGGCTCAGTTCTCCTGGTCCGCGGCGTCCGTTGTGTCTCCGGTGTCCCCGGCGAGGCCCTGTTCCAGGACCGGCCCCTCACCCGGCGCCAGGCTGTCCAGGATGCGTTCCAGGTCATCCATCGAGGCGAACTCGACGACGATCTTCCCCTTCTTCTGTCCCAGATCGACCTTCACCCGCGTCTCGAAGCGATCCGAGAGACGCGAGGCCAGATCCGTCAGGGCAGGAGAGACCCGCGCGCCCGCGCGAGGACCCTTACTCTTCGGCGGACTCCCCGGACGCGACCCCATCAGGGTCACGATCTCCTCGACGGCCCGCACCGACAGCCCTTCGGCGACGATGCGGTGCGCCAGGCGCTCCTGCTCCTCCGAGTCCTCCACCGAAAGCAGAGCCCGCGCATGACCGGCGGAAAGCACCCCAGCGGCAACCCGACGCTGAACCGCCGGGGACAGCTTGAGCAGCCGCAGGGTGTTGGAGACCTGCGGGCGGGAACGGCCGATCCGGTCCGCCAGCTGATCGTGGGTGCAGTTGAAGTCCTTCAGCAACTGGTCGTAGGCCGCGGCCTCTTCCAGAGGGTTCAGCTGAGCGCGGTGCAGGTTTTCCAGCAGCGCGTCCAGGAGGAGTTTCTCGTCCTCGGTGGCCCGCACGATCGCGGGGATACGCTCCAGGCCCGCTTCCCGGCACGCACGCCAACGGCGCTCGCCCATGATGAGCTCATACCGGGAGGCCTCCACCTGCCGTACGACGACCGGCTGGAGCAGTCCCACCTCCTTGATGGAGACGACAAGCTCGGCCAGCGCGTCCTCGTCAAAGACGGCACGCGGCTGCTGCGGGTTGGGAGTGATCAGGTCCAGAGGCAGCTCGGCGAAGTGCGCCCCGTCAGGGCTCTTCAGCTCGTCGACCGCTACGGCGGCCTCCCCTGTCGGCTCATCCGTTTCACGTGAAACGGTGCCCGCTCCCAGATTGGCCACCTTCGCGGCCGCTACTCCCCGCTCGCCGGTGAGAACCGGCACGGCACCCGGGGAAGTCGTAGCACCCCCCACGGTGGTCTGGTCTCCGGTCGGGGCAGCGGGGATCAGCGCACCGAGTCCGCGCCCCAGCCCTCTACGTCGCTCGCTCACTGCATGCCCTCCGCCATGTTCCGCTGATCGTTCTGGGTCACCGCCGGGGCATGCTGCGCCTCATAGCGCACACCGACACCGCGCAGCGCCATCTCACGCGCCGCCTCGAAGTACGAGAGCGCACCGCTCGATCCGGGATCGTAGGTCAGTACGGTCTGCCCATAGCTGGGAGCCTCGGAGATGCGCACCGAGCGGGGAATGCTCGTCCGCAGGACCTCGTCGCCGAAGTGGCTCCGCACCTCGTCCGCCACCTGTGAGGCCAGCCGGGTCCGGCCGTCGTACATGGTGAGCAGGATGGTCGACACATGCAGGGCCGGATTGAGGTGACCGCGCACCAGGTCGACATTGCGCAGCAGCTGCCCCAGGCCTTCGAGCGCGTAGTACTCACACTGGATGGGGATGAGCACCTCGGCGCCCGCGACCAGCGCGTTGACAGTAAGCAGCCCCAGCGAGGGCGGGCAGTCGATCAGGACATAGTCCAGCGGCTGCTCATAGGCCTGGAGGGCACGCTGCAGCCTGCTCTCCCGCGCTACCAGAGACACCAGCTCAATCTCCGCACCGGCGAGATCGATGGTGGCGGGCGCGCAGAAGAGCCCCTCGACATCGGGGACCGGCTGGACGACCTCGGCGAGCGGCTTGCTCTCTACCAGGACGTCATAGATCGAAGGGACTTCGGCGTGATGATCGATCCCCAGCGCCGTGGAAGCGTTGCCCTGGGGGTCGAGGTCGACCACCAGGACGCGCGCACCGTGCAAGGCCAGAGAGGCGGCCAGGTTGACCGTGGTGGTGGTCTTGCCGACCCCGCCCTTCTGGTTGGCGACCACCATGATCCGGGTCTGTTCGGGTCGCGGCAGCCCCTCGCCCGTACGGCCTAGGGCGTCCACCGCAAGTTGGGCCGCGCGACCGATAGGGGTGTCATCCATCGGGGTCGATGTTTCACGTGAAACATCTTCTCCCGCCGATTCGGTACGGGGACCGGGGACCGGATCGGTCATCGGCCCCGCGATGTTGGCGTCGGACCGCACGGGTTCACCCTCCTCGACTTCAGGCTCACAATGAACAGAGCCTCCCATGTCTTCGGGGTCGTGAACCAGCGAGGCCCGGTCTTCTGTGGACGAATCCGCCTCTGTGGACAACTCTGTCCCCCTCACGGGGGATGTGCGATCACGCGGAGCCGCTGCGCGTCCGCGACTGATGATCCCTTGCAGCAGTGAGCGACGTTTCACGTGAAACACGATGCATAGCCGTCATGGCTGGAACGCTCCGACACTCCGCGTGCGTAGGTCGGACAGCTTGTGTGGCCTACGGCTAGGGCCTGTCCGGCGGAACAGGCCCCAGGCCAGCGGGACGGATCAGCGGCGTCGACGGGCCCGTCCCGCTCGGGCGGCCTTGGCGCGCTTGGCCGCGAACCGCACGCCGCCGGGGCTCTCCCCGACCTCGACGCGCACCACGGTCGAGAGCGGGTCCACCACTCCCTCGCCGACATGCAGGACAGAGGTTTCCACGGCGCCCAGCTTGTGCAGCGCGGCAGTGGCCGCCTTGACCTCTTCCTCGGCCGTATCTCCCTTGAGCGCCAGCATCTCCCCGTACGGGCGCAGCAGCGGCACCCCCCATCCCGCGAGCCGGTCCAGCGGAGCCACAGCCCGCGCGGTGACCACATGGACGGGTGTCAGCGTGCCCAAGACCTCCTCAGCACGGCCGCGCACCACCGTCACGTGGTCCAGGCCGAGCAGTTCGACCACTTCAGTGAGGAAGGTGGTGCGCCTCAGCAGCGGCTCCAGAAGGGTGATCTTCAGGTCTGGCCGTACTAGTGCCAGCGGAATGCCGGGCAGCCCGGCGCCGGAGCCGACATCGCACACCGTCACGCCCTCGGGCACGACCTCGGAGAGCACCGCGCAGTTCAACAGATGCCGCTCCCACAGCCGAGGGACCTCGCGGGGGCCGATCAGGCCGCGCTTGACTCCCGCGTCGGCCAGCAGCTCCGCGTACCGGACCGCGTCCGCGAAGCGTTCGCCGAATACCGCTCGGGCCTGTTCCGGCGCCGAGGGAAGCTCTACTGCCTCCGTCACGGGGACCGTCCTTCCATACCGCACTCAGTGCTGCCTATCAGGCTGACAAAGACCGGCCCCGCCTGCGCACAGACGGGGCCGGGAAGAGTACCTGTCGTTCAGGCGGGGAGCACGACGACGAAGCGCTGCGGCTCCTCGCCTTCGGACTCGCTGCGCAGGCCCGCGCTCTTGATCGCGTCATGCACGACCTTGCGCTCGAAGGGCGTCATCGGCTGGAGCTTCATCGGCTCACCGGAGCTCTTGACCTCGGCTGCGGCCTTGGCGCCCAGTTCGGAGAGTTCCTGGCGCTTCTTGGCACGGTAACCGGCGATGTCCAGCATCAGTCGGCTGCGGTCGCCGGTCTCCCGGTGCACCGCGAGCCGTGTGAGCTCCTGAAGCGCCTCGAGCACCTCGCCATCGCGACCGACCAGCTTCTGCAGATCACGACTGCCCGAGTCGCTGATGATCGAGACAGCTGCCCGGTCGGCCTCGACATCCATGTCGATGTCGCCGTCCAGGTCGGCGATGTCCAGCAGACCCTCAAGGTAGTCCGCCGCGATCTCACCCTCCTGCTCAAGGCTGGTCAGGGTGTCGCCGGCCTCGGCGGCGGCCGAGGGGGTGGTGCCTTCCTTCACGGGATGGACTCCTTCTTACTTCTTGGACGGGTGCTTGGGCCGCTGCTGGCCCTTGCGCTGTCCGGACTTGGCTTGGCGTGCGGAGCCGGAGGCGGACTTGCCGCCCGTGGACTTGCCGCTGGCAGGCTTGTCCTGCTGCTCAGCGTCCGGCGAGGCGCCTTCCGGCTTCTCCTTCTCCAGGGAAGTCTTCTCCGCCCCGCTCTTGTCAGCGGACTGAGAGGACTGCGCCCCGGACTGGGCACCGCCGCCGGAGTGGCGCCGGGCCTTGCTCTGGCGCTTGGGCTGCTGGCGCTTGGGAGCACCTCCGGCCGAGCCGTCGCCCGCGTCCTCGGTCTCGGGCGCCTCGCCCTTCGCCACCGAGCCGTCGGTCTGGGCCACGAGCCCCGCCTTGGTCAGGGTGGTGATGAACTTCCGCTCGTTGTCGTTGCGGTCGCGGCCCTTGGCGACGATCGCCTTCACGTTGTTGCGCTGGCCGCGGGTCAGCCTGCCGCCCTCGTGCCGTACGAGCTTGGCGCCCAGCCGCTCCAGGAACGCGCCCTGCGCCTTGCTGCCCGGAGTGGGGTTCTGGCGGATGACGTACATCTGCTGACCCATGGTCCAGACGTTCGTGGTCAGCCAGTAGACGAGGACACCGACGGGGAAGTTGATGCCGAAGACGGCGAAGATGACCGGGAAGACGTACATCAGCATCTTCTGCTGCTGCATGAACGGCGTCTTCACGGTGGTGTCGACGTTCTTCGTCATCAGCTGGCGCTGCGTGTAGAACTGCGACAGCGACATCAGGATGATCATGACCGCGGTGACGACGCGGACATCGGTCAGCGAGGAGCCGAGAGCTTCGAGCTTGTCCGCGCTGTCCGTGAACTTCGCGGCCAGCGGGGCGCCGAAGATATGTGCCTTACGGGCGCTCTCCAGGAGCGGCCCGTCGATGGAGCCGATCTCCTTGCCCGTGGCGATGCTGTTCAGCACGTGGTACAGGGCGAAGAAGAACGGTGACTGCGCCAGGATCGGAAGGCACGAGGAGAGCGGGTTGGTGCCCGTCTCCTTGTACAGCTTCATCATCTCTTCGGACTGGCGCTGCTTGTCGTTCTTGTAGCGCTCCTGGATCTTCTTCATCTCGGGCTGCAGCGTCTGCATGCCCCGTGTCGCCTTGATCTGCTTCACGAAGAGCGGGATCAGGCAGATCCGGATCAGGATCACCAGCGAGACGATGGACAGTCCCCAGGCCCAGCCCGTATCCGGGCCGAAGATCGCGCCGTACAGCTTGTGGAACTGGACGATGATCCAGGAGACAGGTGTGGTGATAAAAGCGAAGAGACTGGCAATCGTGTCCACTAATCAGGCTCCTTGAGCATGGGGCGAGGTCTCGGCGGCCGGGCTGGACTGCTTGTCCTCAGCAGCGGAGGGCCCGCCCTTGTTGCGCCAGGCGTCGCGCAGCATTTCGTGCCACCGCGGACGCTTGCGCGGCGGTACGTGATCGACACCGCCGTGCGACCACGGGTTGCACCGCAGAATGCGCCAGGCGGTGAGCGCCGTCCCCTTGATCGCACCATGCCGGTCGATGGCCTGGAAGCCGTAGTGGGAACACGACGGGTAGTACTTGCACACCGGCCCCAGCAAGGGGCTGACGGTCCACTGGTACAGCTTGATCAGAGCCAGCAGCGGGTACTTCATCGCGCGCCCCCTCCCAGCAGCCGCCGCAGGGCGGCGTCCAGGTCTCGGGCCAGCTGTGCATGGTCAGCGCCGCCCGCACCGGGCAGCGCTCGTACGACTACCAGGCTACCGGGGGGCAGCAGGGCCAGCCGCTCTCGCATCAAGTGACGCAGTCTGCGCTTCACCGTGTTGCGTACGACCGCTACGCCGACGGCCTTGCTCACGACGAAACCCGCACGCGTCGGGGGAACGCTCTCCCCAGGCGCGTGCGGGTCCGTTTCACCGCTGCGTAGATGGACCACGAGGAGCGGGCGGCCTGCCCGGCGTCCTCGTCGTACCGCGGTCGCGAAGTCTTCGCGCCGCCTCAGCCGGTTCTCGGTAGGCAGCACGACGTCATGACCTGTTTACGGTCAGGCAGACAGGCGGGCGCGACCCTTGCCACGGCGGGACGCCAGGATGGCGCGGCCGGCACGGGTGCGCATGCGCAGCCGGAAGCCGTGGGTCTTCGCGCGACGACGGTTGTTCGGCTGGAAGGTGCGCTTGCTCACTCGGGGGCTCCAGAAATGATGTGTGTGGTGGCGGGACATCGTCTGGCTGTCACCGTGCGCCCACGAGTAGCTCGCAACGCCCGAGTGCACCGCTTCCAGATCGTGTGATCCATGCCCATCGGAGGCAGGCGGCAGCAGCCATCGACAACTCGACCTGGTCACGGTACGCGCCGCTACGCCATCCGGTCAAACCGACCTGAGCCGAGGAGACACTGTGCACAGCCTGTGGACAACAACTTGAACCGCGGCGGTCGCCCTGACTACCGTGGCCGAACTCCGATTCGTTACCTTCCCGCCCCTTCCGCGGCGTCATCCGACTTCCCGTCGCGCCCCGTCCCGACCCGTCCCGAGAACCACACCTTCGTGGGACCCATGAGAGAGCGTGCCCTGTGGCTGACGTACCTGCCGATCTTGCCGCAGTGTGGCCACGAGTGCTGGAACAACTCCTCGGTGAGGGGCGCGGCCAGGGGGTCGAGGCGAAGGACGAGCACTGGATCAGGCGCTGCCAGCCGCTGGCCCTGGTCGCCGACACCGCGCTGCTCGCCGTGCCGAACGAATTCGCCAAGGGTGTTCTGGAGGGGCGTCTCGCGCCGATCGTCAGCGACACCCTGAGCCGGGAGTGCGGCCGCCCGATCCGGATCGCCATCACCGTCGACGACTCCGCGGCCGAGCCCTCGATGCCCTCGACGCCCGCTCCGCAGTCCCCTGAGCCGTACCAGGACCAGCAGCCGTACGAGGAGGCCGAGCCCCCGCAACGGGAGCAGCTCCCGACCGCGCGCCCGGCCTACCCCGACTACCAGCGCCCGGAGCCCGGTGCCTGGCCCCGTCCGGCGGAGGGCGAGTACGGCTGGCAGCAGCAGCGGCTCGGCTTCCCCGAACGCGACCCGTACGCGTCCCCCGCTCCACAGCCGTCGCACGAGTACCGGCAGCAGCAGTCGGAGCACCCGCAGTACGAACAGTCCCCGTACGAGCAGCCGGAGCGCCCCCCGTACGAGCAGCGCACCGAGCACCGGGAGCACCGGGAGCACCGGGAACGCCCGGAGCCCCCAGCGGGCCACGGCGCCTATGGCGCGCACACCAGCGGCCCCGGCGGCCCCGGCAGCCCCGCGCTGCCCGCCGCCAGCGGCGCACCGAGCCCGCTGGCCGCGCAGCCCGCGCCCGCGACAGGACCCGGCGAGCCGACCGCCCGCCTGAACCCCAAGTACCTCTTCGACACGTTCGTCATCGGTGCGTCGAACCGCTTCGCGCACGCCGCGGCGGTCGCGGTCGCCGAAGCGCCCGCGAAGGCATACAACCCGCTGTTCATCTACGGCGAGTCGGGCCTCGGCAAGACCCACTTGCTGCACGCGATCGGGCACTACGCGCGCAGCCTCTATCCGGGCACGCGGGTGCGCTATGTGAGCTCCGAGGAGTTCACCAACGAGTTCATCAACTCCATCCGCGACGGCAAGGGCGACAGCTTCCGCAAGCGCTACCGCGAGATGGACATCCTGCTCGTCGACGACATCCAGTTCCTGGCGGACAAGGAGTCGACGCAGGAGGAGTTCTTCCACACCTTCAACACGCTGCACAACGCGAACAAGCAGATCGTGCTGTCGTCGGACCGGCCGCCCAAGCAGCTGGTGACGCTGGAGGACCGGCTGCGGAACCGCTTCGAGTGGGGCCTGATCACCGACGTCCAGCCGCCCGAGCTGGAGACCCGGATCGCGATCCTCCGGAAGAAGGCGGTGCAGGAGCAGCTCAACGCGCCCCCGGAGGTACTGGAGTTCATCGCCTCCCGGATCTCGCGCAACATCCGTGAGCTCGAGGGCGCGCTGATCCGGGTCACGGCCTTCGCGTCGCTCAACCGGCAGCCGGTGGACCTGGGGTTGACCGAGATCGTCCTCAAGGACCTGATTCCGGGGGGCGAGGACGCGGCCCCGGAGATCACCGCGCCCGCCATCATGGCCGCGACGGCCGACTACTTCGGACTCACCGTGGACGACCTGTGCGGATCCTCGCGCAGCCGGGTGCTCGTGACGGCCCGACAGATCGCGATGTACCTCTGCCGGGAGCTCACGGACCTCTCCCTGCCCAAGATCGGCGCGCAGTTCGGCGGCCGCGACCATACGACGGTGATGCACGCCGACCGCAAGATCCGCGCGCTGATGGCCGAGCGGCGCTCCATCTACAACCAGGTCACCGAGCTCACCAACCGCATCAAGAACGGCTGACGGAGCACCACCGACAGAGGCCGGCCGCACGCACCCGCCGCACCCGCTGTACCCGCTGTACGCACCCGAAGGCGCCCCCGGTCCCCTCCGCGGGGCGCCTTTCGCGCGCCCGCGGCCCTCGCGGCGTTCTCGTACGGGACGACACGGCCCGCTGACGGCGCGCGCACTGTTCGAATACGCCCTGGTCACATCCCGTTTTCCACAGATCTGTGACCAACTCGCCGTCCACACCCTGGGGACTGGGAAGTTGTCCAGACTGTGTCCACAGGAGACCCTGAGGATCAACCATCAACCCAGCTCAAGGGGTTGTGGATTAGTGGATAACCGTTGTCCACAGATTGTGGACAACGGGCGGGCCCGCAAAGCGCTCATCGAGTTGTCCACCGGCCGCCCACAGGCTGAGGCCGGTTGTCCCCAGCTTTACCCTGCTTCTCCACATCGCCGTCCACTGTTCGGCAACGCAACGCGCCCACTCACCGAGTCGAGTGAAAGGCGTCACACCAAGATGCCCGGTTGGCCTGTGGGGAACCTGGGTAAAGCTGGGGACAGACCTGGGGAGAACTCCCCCTGCCCTGTGCACGGCCTGTGCACAACTTTCCCGTGTCCACAGACGACCGGAGTTATCCACCGTCTCCGCCCACAGGCACGGTGGATAAAAAACGTGCTCTGACCTGCGGATACGGAGTTATCCACGGTTTCCACAGGCCCTACTACTACCCCTACACAGAGAGAGCAGGGGATTCGTTCAGAAGACGGGGCTGTGCATAACTCGCGGTGCGTTGCCATCGGACCGACCGACCCGACTTGACCCCGAGCCGCACCGAGTGTCAGTGCCGTACGTCAGACTGGTCTCCGACGTTCTCCCCACCCTGGGGAGCAACCAAGCCCGAAGACGAAGAGCGAAGAGCTCGACAGCGCGAGCAGGGCGAGCAGTCAGCAACAGCAGGAGGCGGCGTACGGTGAAGATCCGGGTGGAGCGCGATGTACTCGCGGAGGCAGTGGCCTGGGCGGCCCGCAGCCTTCCGGCACGCCCGCCGGCGCCGGTCCTGGCGGGCCTGCTGCTGAAGGCGGAGGACGGCGCACTGAGCCTGTCCGGTTTCGACTACGAGGTGTCGGCGAGGGTCTCCGTGGAGGCCGAGGTCGAGGAGGACGGCAGCGTGCTGGTCTCCGGCCGTCTGCTCGCGGACATCTGCCGCGCCCTCCCCAACCGTCCGGTGGAGATTTCCACAGACGGTGTACGGGCGACGGTGGTCTGTGGATCGTCGCGGTTCACGCTGCACACCCTGCCGGTGGAGGAGTACCCGGCCCTGCCGCAGATGCCGACCGCGACCGGCACCGTCCCCGGCGAGGTCTTCGCCGCCGCCGCCGAGCAGGTGGCCATCGCGGCCGGACGCGACGACACCCTGCCGGTGCTCACCGGTGTCCGGGTCGAGATCGAGGGCGACACCGTCACGCTGGCCTCCACCGACCGCTATCGCTTCGCGGTCCGCGAGTTCCTGTGGAAGCCCGAGGTGCCGGACGTCTCCGCGGTCGCCCTGGTGCCCGCGAAGACCCTCCAGGACACGGCCAAGTCGCTGACCAGCGGCGACAGCGTGACGATCGCGCTGTCCAGCTCGGGTGCGGGCGAGGGTCTGATCGGCTTCGAGGGAGCCGGGCGGCGTACCACCACGCGGCTGCTCGAAGGCGACCTGCCGAAGTACCGCACGCTCTTCCCGACCGAGTTCAACTCGGTGGCCGTGATCGAGCGCGCGCCGTTTGAAGAGGCGGTCAAGCGCGTGGCCCTGGTGGCCGAGCGGAACACCCCGGTCCGGCTGAGCTTCGAGCAGGGCGTGCTGATCCTGGAGGCCGGTTCCAGCGACGACGCACAGGCTGTGGAAAGGGTCGACGCCCAGCTGGAGGGCGACGACATCTCGATCGCCTTCAACCCGACGTTCCTGCTGGACGGACTCAAGGCGATCGACTCGCCGGTCGCGCAGCTCTCCTTCACGACCTCCACCAAGCCCGCGCTGCTCAGCGGCAAGCCCGCCGTGGACGCCGAGGCGGACGACGCGTACAAGTACCTGATCATGCCGGTCCGGCTCAGCGGCTGAGGAACCCGCGGAACCCGCCGAACCCGCCGAACGCGCGGCGGGGCGCACGGGGGAGGTACACAGGCCGCTGTCCGGGTCCCGGCGTAGGCTCGGGCCCTGGGTACGACCACCCCCTGAGGGTCAGGCCGGGGCGCCCCCGCGGCACCCGGCCTCACCGCCGCACAGCCTCACCAAGCACGAAGGAACAGCACAGATGGAGCTCGGTCTCGTCGGCCTCGGCAAGATGGGCGGCAACATGCGCGAGCGCATCCGCCGCGCAGGCCACACCGTCATCGGATACGACCGCAACCCGGACCTCGCGGATGTCCACAGCCTCTCGGAGCTTGTGGGCAAGCTGAAGGGCCCGCGGGTCGTCTGGGTGATGGTCCCGGCGGGCGACGCCACCCAGTCGACCATCGACGAGCTGGCCGCGCTGCTGTCCCCCGGCGATGTCGTCGTGGACGGCGGGAACTCGCGCTGGACGGATGACGAGAAGCACGCGGCGGAGCTGGCGGCCAAGGGCATCGGCTTCGTCGACTGCGGAGTCTCCGGCGGTGTCTGGGGCCTGGAGAACGGCTACGCGCTGATGTACGGCGGCGACAAGGAGCACGTCGACCGGGTGCGCCCGATCTTCGACGCGCTCAAGCCGGAGGGCGACTTCGGCTCCGTACACGCGGGCAAGGTCGGCGCGGGGCACTTCGCCAAGATGGTCCACAACGGCATCGAGTACGCGATGATGCAGGCCTACGCCGAGGGCTGGGAACTGCTGGAGGCGGCGGACTCGGTCACCGACGTCCGCGAGGTGTTCCGCAGCTGGCAGGAGGGCACGGTCATCCGCTCCTGGCTGCTCGACCTGGCCGTCAACGCCTTGGACGACGACGAGCACCTGGATCGGCTCCGCGGCTACGCCCAGGACTCCGGCGAGGGCCGCTGGACGGTGGAGGCCGCCATCGACCACGCTGTACCGCTGCCCGCGATCACCGCGTCGCTCTTCGCGCGCTTCGCGTCCCGGCAGGAGGACTCGCCGCAGATGAAGATGATCGCGGCGCTCCGTAACCAGTTCGGCGGCCACGCGGTCGAGAAGAAGTAGCGAAGAAGCAGCACGACCAGAAGAAGCAGTACGACGACCAGCTGCGGTAGCAGCAGAAGAAGCAGTACACGCGAGCAGCAGCCGGGGGAGGTCGGCGTCACCCATGCACGTCACGCATCTGTCGCTGGCCGACTTCCGCTCCTACGCCCGGATCGAGGTCCCGCTCGATCCGGGCGTCACCGCGTTCGTGGGGCCGAACGGCCAGGGCAAGACCAATCTGGTCGAGGCCGTCGGCTATCTCGCGACCCTCGGCAGCCACCGGGTCTCAGCGGACGCGCCGCTGGTGCGGATGGGCGCCGACCGCGCGATCGTCCGGGCCGCCGTCCGCGAGGGCGAGCGGCAGCAGCTGATCGAGCTCGAACTCAATCCGGGCCGCGCCAACCGCGCCCGCGTCAACCGCTCCTCGCAGGTCAGGCCGCGGGACGTGCTGGGCATCGTCCGTACGATCCTGTTCGCGCCCGAGGACCTGGCCCTGGTCAAGGGCGACCCCGGAGAGCGCCGCCGCTTCCTCGACGAACTGATCACCGCGCGTTCCCCGCGCATGGCGGGCGTGCGCTCCGACTACGAGCGCGTACTCAAGCAGCGCAACACCCTGCTCAAGTCCGCGGCGATGGCCCGCAGACACGGCGGCCGCTCGATGGACATGTCCACGCTTGACGTCTGGGACCAGCATCTGGCGCGCGCGGGGGCCGAACTGCTCGCCCAGCGCCTCGACCTGATCGCGACGCTGCGGCCGCTGGCCGACAAGGCGTACGAACAGGTGGCCCCCGGCGGCGGCCCGCTGGGGCTCGAGTACCGGGCGTCGGCGCCGGGCCAGGGGCAGACCCGCGAAGAGCTGTACGAGCAGGTGCTGGCGGCGCTCGCGGACACCCGCAAGCAGGAGATCGAGCGCGGCGTGACCCTGGTCGGGCCGCACCGCGACGACCTGCGGCTGCTGCTCGGCGACCTGCCCGCGAAGGGGTACGCGAGCCACGGCGAGTCCTGGTCGTACGCGCTGGCGCTGCGCCTGGCGTCGTACGAGCTGCTGAAGACGGAGGGGCCCGAGCCCGTGCTGGTGCTGGACGACGTCTTCGCCGAGCTGGACACCCGGCGCAGGGAGCGCCTCGCGGAGCTGGTGGCCGGGGGCGAGCAGGTCCTGGTGACCGCCGCGGTGGAGGACGACGTACCGGAGGTGCTGCACGGCACGCGGTACGCGGTGGCCGCGGGCGAGGTGACGCGCGCGTGACCGAGCCCCCCGCCGGACCCGCACCCGAGCCATCCTCCGCGCAGCCGGGCCGGTCAGCCCGGTCAGCTCAGCCGGCCCAGCCGGCTCAGCTCGCCAAGAAGTCCCCCGAGCCCACCGGCGTGGACCTCGCGCGGGTGGCCCTGCGCGCCGCGAAGGAGCAGGCACGCGCGCGGGGCGCCGCGGCCCAGCAGAAGAAGCAGGCCAAGCGCGGCGGCCTGCGCTCCGGCGCGCGCGCCGACGGCCGTGACCCGCTGCCGCTCGGCGCCGCCATCAACCGGCTGATCACCGAGCGCGGCTGGGAGACCCCGGCCGCCGTGGGCGGCGTGATGGGCCGCTGGCCGCAGATCGTCGGCGACGACCTGGCCAAGCACTGCGTCCCGCAGAGGTACGACGAGGACGACCGGGTGCTGACCGTGCGGTGCGACGCCACGGTCTGGGCGACCCAGCTGCGGCTGCTCGCCCCGCAGCTGGTGGGGCGTCTCAACCAGGACCTCGGCCACGGCACCGTGCGCATGATCAAGGTCCAGGGCCCTGGCGGCCCGGCCCACCGCTACGGCCCGCTGCGCGCGCCGGGCAGCACGGGCCCGGGCGACACGTACGGCTGAGCCCGCTGAGCCTGGGGCGCCCGCTGAGCCTGGGGTGCCCGTACCGGCGCCCGTACAGGCGCCCGTACCGGCCGCCGGATCGGCGCGCGTACAGGCCTCGGATCGGTGCCCGTACAGGCCCCCGGAGAGGGTACGGATCAGGGCGTCTCGCACCGTAGCGGATGGTTGACAGCCCGAAGCGCTGAGTGCCGCTGTGAGCCCTTTGGGGGCCGGGTCTGCATATCGGGACTCGGGCGAGTCCGGTTCAGGGCGGCACATGCGGACTCAGGTACCGGCAAACCCCCATCACTGTCAGCGCTACCGGTAGACTGGAAGGTAATCAGCGCTCCCGACGTGGGAGCGCTGATCGAGACACGGCTTACCGCACAGAATCCCGTCCCACCCGCTGATCGATCGTCGACCAACGCTGAACGACGCAGCCGCTCCGGACCCCACCGGAGCTTGGCTTGTGCTGTGCCAGAAAGGGCGCTTCGTGGCCGATTCCGGCAACCCCAACGAGAACACCCCGTCCACCGCCGCTGGCGAGACCGGTACGACCGGTACGACCGGCGAGGCCCCGGCTTCGGCCCCGGCCTCGTACGACGCCAGCGCGATCACCGTCCTCGAGGGTCTGGACGCGGTCCGCAAGCGACCGGGCATGTACATCGGCTCGACCGGTGAGCGCGGCCTGCACCACCTCGTGTACGAGGTGGTCGACAACTCCGTCGACGAGGCGCTGGCCGGGCACGCCGACACGATCGACGTCACGATCCTCCCCGACGGGGGCGTGCGCGTCGTCGACAACGGCCGTGGCATCCCGGTGGGCCTCCACCCCGTCGAGAAGAAGCCCGCCGTCGAGGTCGTGCTCACGGTGCTGCACGCGGGCGGCAAGTTCGGCGGTGGCGGGTACGCCGTCTCCGGCGGTCTGCACGGCGTCGGCGTCTCCGTCGTGAACGCGCTCTCGACCAAGCTCGCCGTGGAGATCAAGACCGACGGTTACCGCTGGACGCAGGACTACAAGGGGGGCGCCCCGACCGCGCCGCTCGAGCGGCACGAGGCCACCGACGAGACCGGAACCTCGGTCACCTTCTGGGCCGACGGGGACATCTTCGAGACCACCGACTACTCCTTCGAGACGCTCTCGCGGCGCTTCCAGGAGATGGCCTTCCTCAACAAGGGCCTGACGATCTCGCTCACCGACGAGCGCGAGTCGGCCAAGGCCACGTCCGGCGCGGACGAGGCGGGCGCGGACGAGACCCCGGAGGTCAGGTCCGTCACGTACCACTACGAGGGCGGCATCGTCGACTTCGTGAAGTACCTCAACTCCCGCAAGGGCGAGGTCATTCACCCGACGGTGATCGACATCGAGGCCGAGGACAGCGAGCGGATGCTCTCGGTCGAGGTCGCGATGCAGTGGAACTCGCAGTACACCGAGGGCGTGTACTCCTTCGCGAACACCATCCACACCCACGAGGGCGGCACCCACGAAGAGGGCTTCCGCAGCGCTCTGACGGGCCTGATCAACCGGTACGCGCGCGACAAGAAGCTGCTGCGCGAGAAGGACGACAACCTCACCGGTGACGACATCCGCGAGGGTCTGACCGCGATCATCTCGGTCAAGCTGGGCGAGCCTCAGTTCGAGGGCCAGACCAAGACCAAGCTGGGCAACACCGAGGCGAAGACCTTCGTCCAGAAGGTCGTGCACGAGCACCTCACGGACTGGCTCGACCGCAACCCCAACGAGGCCGCGGACATCGTCCGCAAGTCGATCCAGGCGGCCACCGCGCGCGTGGCGGCCCGCAAGGCGCGCGACCTGACCCGCCGCAAGGGCCTGCTGGAGACCGCGTCGCTGCCCGGCAAGCTCAGCGACTGCCAGTCCAACGACCCGACGAAGTGCGAGATCTTCATCGTCGAGGGCGACTCCGCCGGCGGTTCGGCCAAGTCCGGCCGTAACCCGCAGTACCAGGCGATCCTGCCCATCCGCGGCAAGATCCTCAACGTGGAGAAGGCCAGGGTCGACAAGATCCTGCAGAACACCGAGGTGCAGGCGCTGATCTCGGCCTTCGGCACCGGAGTCCACGAGGACTTCGACATCGAGAAGCTCCGCTACCACAAGATCATCCTGATGGCGGACGCCGACGTCGACGGCCAGCACATCAACACCCTGCTGCTGACCTTCCTGTTCCGCTTCATGCGCCCGCTGGTCGAGGCCGGACACGTCTTCCTCTCCCGGCCGCCGCTGTACAAGATCAAGTGGGGTCGTGAGGACTTCGAGTACGCGTACTCGGACCGCGAGCGCGACTCCCTGATCGAACTGGGCAAGCAGAACGGCAAGCGCATCCGCGACGACTCCGTACAGCGCTTCAAGGGTCTCGGTGAGATGAACGCCGAGGAGCTGCGCGTCACCACGATGGACGTCGAGCACCGCGTCCTGGGCCAGGTCACCCTGGACGACGCCGCCCAGGCCGACGACCTCTTCTCGGTGCTGATGGGCGAGGACGTCGAGGCACGCCGCTCGTTCATCCAGCGCAACGCCAAGGACGTCCGCTTCCTCGACATCTGAGTCGGTCTCAGCTGACCGCACCGAAAGGACTGAAGACCAGCAATGGCCGACGAGATCACGCCCGATTCCTCCGCGTCCCCCACCGCACCCGTTCCGCCGGGAGCTCCCGGCGCTCCCGACGAAGAGGGCCCGATGCTGCGCATCGACCCCGTGGGGCTCGAGACGGAGATGCAGCGCTCCTACCTCGACTACGCGATGTCCGTCATCGTGTCCCGCGCGCTGCCCGACGTACGGGACGGCCTCAAGCCCGTACACCGCCGCGTCCTGTACGCGATGTACGACGGCGGCTACCGTCCCGAGAAGGGCTTCTACAAGTGCGCCCGCGTCGTCGGCGACGTCATGGGCAACTACCACCCGCACGGCGACTCCTCGATCTACGACGCGCTGGTCCGCCTGGCGCAGCCGTGGTCGATGCGGATGCCGCTGGTGGACTCCAACGGGAACTTCGGCTCTCCGGGCAACGACCCCGCGGCCGCCATGCGCTACACCGAGTGCAAGATGGCGCCGCTGTCCATGGAGATGGTCCGGGACATCGACGAGGAGACCGTCGACTTCACGGACAACTACGACGGCCGCTCCCAGGAGCCGACCGTCCTGCCGTCCCGCTTCCCCAACCTGCTGATCAACGGCTCGGCGGGCATCGCGGTCGGCATGGCCACCAACATCCCGCCGCACAACCTGCGCGAGGTCGCCTCGGGCGCCCAGTGGTACCTGGAGCACCCGGAGGCCTCGCACGAGGAGCTCCTGGACGCGCTGATCGAGCGCATCAAGGGCCCGGACTTCCCGACCGGCGCCCTGGTGGTCGGCCGCAAGGGCATCGAGGAGGCGTACCGCACCGGGCGCGGCTCCATCACCATGCGCGCGGTGGTCGAGGTCGAGGAGATCCAGAACCGCCAGTGCCTGGTGGTCACCGAACTCCCGTACCAGGTCAACCCGGACAACCTCGCGCAGAAGATCGCCGACCTGGTCAAGGACGGCAAGGTCGGCGGCATCGCCGACGTGCGCGACGAGACCTCGTCGCGCACCGGCCAGCGCCTGGTCATCGTCCTCAAGCGGGACGCGGTCGCCAAGGTCGTCCTGAACAACCTCTACAAGCACACCGACCTGCAGACGAACTTCGGCGCCAACATGCTGGCGCTGGTCGACGGAGTGCCGCGCACCCTCTCGCTCGACGCGTTCATCCGGCACTGGGTGGCCCACCAGCTCGAGGTCATCGTCCGGCGTACGAAGTTCCGGCTCCGCAAGGCCGAGGAGCGCGCCCACATCCTGCGCGGCCTGCTCAAGGCGCTGGACGCGATCGACGAGGTCATCGCGCTCATCCGGGCCAGCCAGACGGTCGATATCGCGCGCGAGGGCCTGATGGGCCTGCTGGAGATCGACGAGATCCAGGCCAACGCGATCCTCGAGATGCAGCTGCGCCGCCTGGCCGCCCTGGAGCACCAGAAGATCACCGCCGAGCACGACGAACTCCAGGCGAAGATCAGCGAGTACAACGCGATCCTGGCGTCGCCGGACCGGCAGCGCGCCATCATCAGTGAAGAACTCGCGGCGATCGTCGACAAGTTCGGTGACGACCGGCGGTCCAAGCTGGTGCCCTTCGAGGGTGACATGTCCATCGAGGACCTGATCGCCGAGGAGGACATCGTCGTCACGATCACCCGTGGCGGCTACGTCAAGCGCACCAAGACGGACGACTACCGCTCGCAGAAGCGCGGCGGCAAGGGCGTACGCGGCACGAAGCTCAAGGAAGACGACATCGTCGACCACTTCTTCGTGTCGACCACGCACCACTGGCTGCTGTTCTTCACCAACAAGGGCCGGGTGTACCGCGCGAAGGCGTACGAGCTGCCCGACGCCGGACGCGACGCGCGCGGCCAGCACGTGGCGAATCTGCTGGCCTTCCAGCCGGACGAGAAGATCGCCGAGATCCTCGCGATCCGGGACTACGAGGCAGTGCCCTACCTGGTGCTCGCCACCAAGGCGGGACTGGTCAAGAAGACCCCGCTGAAGGACTACGACTCCCCGCGCTCGGGCGGTGTCATCGCGATCAACCTCCGGGAGACGGACGACGGTTCGGACGACGAGCTGATCGGCGCCGAACTGGTGTCGTCCGAGGACGATCTGCTGCTGATCAGCAAGAAGGCCCAGTCGATCCGGTTCACGGCGACGGACGAGGCGCTGCGCCCGATGGGCCGTGCGACCTCGGGCGTCAAGGGCATGAGCTTCCGTGAGGGCGACGAGCTGCTCTCGATGAATGTCGTCCGGCCAGGTACGTTCGTCTTCACCGCAACCGATGGCGGGTACGCGAAGCGGACCCCCGTCGACGAGTACCGCGTCCAGGGGCGCGGCGGCCTCGGCATCAAGGCCGCCAAGATCGTGGAGGATCGGGGCTCGCTGGTCGGCGCGTTGGTGGTCGAGGAGGACGACGAGATCCTCGCCATCACGCTCGGGGGCGGGGTCATTCGTACGCGCGTCAACGGTGTCCGGGAGACAGGCCGTGACACCATGGGCGTTCAACTGATCAACCTGGGCAAGCGCGATGCCGTGGTCGGTATCGCTCGTAACGCCGAGGCCGGTCGCGAAGCCGAGGAAGTCGACTCAGACGTCGACGAGTCGGCCGACGGCGAGGCGGCGGTCGGCACGGACGAGGGCACAGCGCCCGCGGCCGAGTAGCGCGAGGAGTGTAGGTCGTGAGTGGAGCCACGGGCGCCGGAGCAAGCAAAACCGGAGGGGACGGCGGCCGTGGCCCCACGGGGGACCCACGGGGGACGCAGGGGCCGCAGGGGGGAACGACGGTGACGGACACCAGGCCGCAGTCGAAGAGGCAGGCGAAGAAGCAGGCCAAGGCACAGGCGAACGGCGACGGCTACAGGGCTGGCGCGGGCGCTGGCGCTGGTGTGGACACGGGCGCGCTGCCGGGCGAGCGTACGGCGGCCGAGCAGTCGGCTCAGCCGTACCACCCGCCGCAGGCGTACCCCGAGCCGTCCCAGAACGGCACGGCCGCCCGCAAGCCTCGTACGGGCGCGGCGGCGGGCCCGCACACGACGCCGCGCACCCGCAAGGCGCGGCTGCGGGTGGCCAAGGCCGACCCGTGGTCGGTGATGAAGGTCAGCTTCCTGCTCTCCATCGCGCTGGGCATCTGCACCATCGTGGCGGCGGCGGTGCTGTGGATGGTCATGGACGCGATGGGGGTCTTCTCCACGGTCGGCGGCACGATCTCCGAGGCCACCGGCTCGAACGAGTCCAACGGCTTCGACCTCCAGTCCTTCCTGTCGCTGCCCCGCGTCCTGACCTTCACGTCGATCATCGCGGTGATCGATGTGATCCTGGCCACCGCGCTGGCCACGCTGGGGGCCTTCATCTACAACCTCTCGGCCGGATTCGTGGGCGGCGTCGAGCTCACGCTCGCCGAGGACGAGTGACGCCGGACCCATCGATTTTGGGACTGGCCGCGTCGTGCGCTAATCTTCAGAGGTCGGCGCGCGAGCGCGAGGGGCTATAGCTCAGTTGGTTAGAGCGCATCCCTGATAAGGATGAGGCCACAGGTTCAAATCCTGTTAGCCCCACAGAAGCGGTACTGACCGAGAGGGCGTCTCCCCAGGTGGGAGACGCCCTCTCGGCGTATTCGCCCCCTGCCGGGGTTGCCGTCCGCGTTGCTCTGCCGCGGCCCGCCTGCGAGCGCCACAGCTTGATCGTCTCCCAGCTCCCCCAGCTCCCCCAGCTCCCCCAGCTCCCCCGGATCTCTCCCAGCTCCTCCCCGAGCGGTCCGGTCTCTCTGCTCGGCGCGCCAGAGCGAGGTGGCCAGTTCTCCAGGTGCATGACATCAGTGAGAGACCGTGAACCCTTCATCGAAGGATGACGGTACGTACGGCTGGCTCACGGATCTGGACCTCGGCCGCGTCGACCGCCGAGCCCTTCGCCGGACGCTGGTACTTCGGCGGCCGGTCCGTGGCCAGAGCCCGCTTCACGGTGTTCTTCGAGATGCCCAGATGCCGCGCGATCGCCCGGATCGGCATCTGCTCGGCCCGGTGCAGCCGCCGGATCTCTGCCCAGCCCTCCACAAGGATCACCCTCTCCTCCCGATCTCCGATCAAGATCAGGTTGGTACAGGGACCACACAGTGGGTCAGCTTTGATCCGCCGTCAGAGGGTCACGGTTCACCCGGCGTCGACACTTTCCGGCCGAGAGCCGTAGTAGACGGGACCCCGCAACTCGCCTCAACTCCAAGGCCGCTCCCGCGGCGAAGAAGGCGAGAGCCGCAGCCGCAGCCAGGAGAGAAGCACTCTCATGCAGTGGCCACGCCCAGGGGTACGGCTTCTGGCCAGGTCCCAAGCCGACGAGGGCGCAGCACACAGGGACAGTTGCGACGGCCAGCGGGCCGTACATCGAGCCGACGAAGTGCTGAACGATCAAGCCCAGCCCGAGGTACCCAACGAGATTTCGTGACACACCGAGGCCCAGATCGAAGTCGAGCCACTGTGCCTCGCACGCTCCCGCATCCTGCTCATCGCCCTGCTCGGAGAGCAGATCGCCCGTAAGCATCCCCAGTCGGAGGGGGCGGCGGCGCACTGGCGCCGCTCGGCGTCCGGCTCCCGCATCTTCTATCCGGCCGTCCACGGCAGGTACCGACCAGAGGAAGGAAAGGAAGGACAGGCTCGGGGTGTTTGTGCCGGTCCAGGCAGACCCTTGGATGCCAGGCACCCGGTCCAGAGACGCAAGGCCGCGGCGCGGGCCACGGCTTGCTGGCTGCCGATCGCCAAAGGACTCACGGTGCACGGTTAGCGGCACTCGCACAACATGCACATGGAGGGGCTGGGCGCGCCCAAAGTCCTGATGGACGAGCGGATGGGGCGCATCGACGGCTCGGTCTCGGCTCGCTGCTCACATGTGTCGGACGGGGTGAGACTCAGGCCTCTGGAGGGCCTGGGCCGCAACTGGTACGAGGTGTCGGACGCCTGGTTGGCCATGAGGCCACGGTCGTCGGTGGCGGTGCTGGACGTGCTGCAGAGAGCACGGGCGGCTTAGACGGGGTGCGAGGAGGGCTAGGTTTTCTCCCAGACGATCACTGCATAGTCGGATGAACAGCCTTTGCCATACGCAAATTCCTCACAAAAGTGGCAGACGGTCATTTGAGGCGGCTTTGACTGTCGGCTGTTGCGGTGTTCGGTACTGCGGCGTTCGGGCTTTGTCTTAGTGGCTGTTCGCGGGTGGTGCGTTGTTCACTGCCGCCTGCTCGTCTGCCAGGGCGTGGGGGCCGGGGCCTGTTCGCTGGCCGCGAGGTTCACGCGTGCGGTTTCGTGGGAGTCGCTGACGGCGGCGCTTCCGCGGGCGCTGGGTGAGGAGCCGTGGGCCTCGGCGTGGATGCGCTGCTTCATCGTGGGGGGCTTGGCCGGTGCGTACGGCCGTGGGGCGGCCCACGGGGCGGCGGCGACGGCGGCGGTGGCCGCGGCCGTGTGGCCCGTGCTGTTGCGGGAGGTGTCCTGCTGCGGTACGGCGGGCGCGGCGGTGGCGGTGGTGACGAGTCCCAGCGCCGTGAAGAACGCCAGCAGGGCGGTGACGAGGACGGACCACATGCGGGTGACCTTGTTGGCAGCCACGAGCTCTCCCCTTTCGGGTCGGACGATTTGCGTACTTTCCTCATGATGTGTACGGGTGCCGTGAAGCACGGGATCCGCGTCCGCGATTCGCCGATCTTCGGATGAACACCACTCGGATGGCGGCACGCGCCCGAGAGCGTCGAAGATCACAGTCCGTCCGGGTGGCCGGTGCTGCCCAGGAGCATGATCCGATTGCGCTGTTCCAGGCGGGAGTTGGGCCGGAAGCAGGTCACTGGTCGGTATCGGGCGGTGTGTATAGTCGGGCGCCAGAAGGTCCCCTACGTCAAGGAAAGACGAGGTAGCGCGGTGAAGAAGCTTCTCCTGGTCGCACTGGCCGCCATCGGCGGGCTCCTCGTGTACCGCCAGATCCAGGCGGATCGCGCCGAGCAGGATCTGTGGACGGAGGCGACTGACTCCGTGCCCGCAGGTTCGTGAGCATCGACAGTCCTTTCACTGGCCCCGGTCGCTGATAGCGGCCGGGGCTTTGTGCTGTCTTTCGCGAGTGTGAAGACCTTGGTTGCTTAGGCGAGTGTTGCGGGTGACGGGGAGGGGCGTGGCGGTGCGGCGCGGCGGAGCGCGGGTGTCGGCGGTCGTGGCAGCGGTCGTGGCGGCGGTGTGCGCGGCGGCGGCGCTGCCCGGCGAGGCGGCGGCGGCCGAGCCGAACCCCTATGCGTTCGTGCCGGGCGCGCGACAGGTCAAGGGCGCGTCGAGCGGCGCCGACGCGGCCGTGCTCGAGGCCGGGGCGACGTACCGCAGCTCGATCGGGCCGAATGACGGCAAGCGCTACTACCGCGTCAGGCTCGACGCGGAGTCCGCCGCGTATGTCTCCGCCGTCGTCGTCCCCCGGCTCGGTACGCGGGTGACGTACCGCGACGGGCTCTCGGCGCGGCTGCTGGACGACAGGGGCCGCAGCTGCGGCCGGGGCTCCGGTACGGCCGGATTCCGCAGCGCCGCCTATCCGCGGCCGATCGTGGCGTCCGCCGAGCGGCTGGTGCGGCCGGGCGGCGGATGGTGCCAGGCGGCCGGTACGTACGACTTCGTCATCGAGCGCAAGAGCGCGACGGCCGACCACGGCGGCGTCGCCGCGGACGGCGACTCCTGGGACCTGGAGCTGACCTTCGTCGAGGAACCCCGCCTGTCCTCCGGCGGCGGGGCGACGCACGCGCCGCGGGCCTGGGACTCCACCGCGCCCCGGCTCCCCGCCGGAGCGGCGCGGGACCGGACGGGCGGTACGAGCTTCCATACCGCTGCGGAGCTGTCCGGCGGGGTGTGGAAGGACCGGGTCAGGCCTGGCCAGACCCGCTTCTACCGGGTTCCGGTGGACTGGGGGCAGCGGGTGGCCGCCGAGGCGACGCTGTCCCGTACGACCGGCGACGGCGGCGCTGGCGGCAGCGGCGGCGCCGTGCCCAACGCGCTCCGGCTGACGCTGCACAACCCGGCCCGGATCAAGGTGACCGCGCGGGGCAGGCTCTTCCAGGGCGAGCCCGCGTCGGCGGCTCTGGACCCGCTGCCGCCGGTGGCGTACGAGAACCGGTACGGCACGGTCGGCAAGGTACGGGAGACACGCTTTCCCGGCTGGTACTACCTGAAGGTGAGCCTCAGCCCGGCGCTGCGCGAGCGCTACGGCGACCAGGGGCTCGGTGTGACGCTGCGGGTCGCGGTCACCGGCGAGGCGCGGCGCGGTATCGCGTACGCCGGTGATCCGGGGGTCTTCCAGGTCGGCGCGGCGGGCCGGGGCGGGGCGGGCGGCGCGTCCGACGGCGCGTCCGGCGGGGCGTACGACAGGTCCACGATGCGGGTCGTCGCGGTCGCGGGGATCGGTACGGGCACCGTGCTGGTGCTCGGCCTCGGGGTGTGGGCCGTGGTGGCGCGGCGGAGGGCGGCCCGGTAGTCCGGGGGCGGCGACTGGTCCGGGGAGCGGCGGATCACGTCTGTGCCAGCGCCCAGAAGCCCACCGCGAAGCAGGCGAGCGCGAGCAGCAGCACCGGGACCGCCACCAGCGGGGGCGGCCCCGGCCGCTTGCGCCGCGCGTGCTGCGCGCGGGCCGCCGGTGCGCGTTGCGCGGTGTGGGGACGCGTAGCACCGCCGGGATACGACTGCCGTCGCCCCTCGGCGGTAGGGGCCTGATCAGGCGCGGTGGCGGCGGTGGCGGCGGTGGGGAAGGACGAGGGCTGGGGCTGGGACCGGGGGTGAGAGGCCCAGGTTCGTGGCGGGCCGGGGGCCGGGGTGGATGGCGAGGTGGGAGTGGGAGCGGGAGTGAGGGTGGCTGCTGCGGGCGGTGGCGCAGGGGCGGTCCGGTGGGGGCGAGGCCGGGGCTGAGGCTCGGGAGGCGTCGTTGGCGGGGCCGGGGTTGACGTCGGCTGCGAGGGTGGCTGCGGGGGCGATGCCGTGGTCGGCGTCGGCGTCGGATGCGAGGGCGGGGCTGGCGAGGGCACTGGGGCTGAAGCAAATCCGACTGCCGGGGCCGGGGACGGGGACGGATCCGTGGTCGGAGCCGGGGTCGGGGCTGGGGTCGGGGCTGGATCCGTGGCCGGGGATGAGGCCGTGGTCGGGATCGGGATCGGGATCGGGGGCGTGGACGGAGTCGGAGCCGGTGTCGGGGGCGGAGCCGATGCCGGAGCCGATGCCGATGCCGAGGACGGGGTCGGGGCCGATGCCGAGGACGGATCCGGAGCCGGTGTCGGCGATGAGGCCGGGGGTGGCGGTGGGCTGTGTGGTGGCGGGGCGGGGGTGCTGGGTGTGTCCGTAGGACGACCGGCGGCGGCACGGCTCACCGGGCCCGGCGGTGGCGCGGTGGGGAACCCGTGCGGCCGGGGCGGCGTCTGAGGCGGCCGCACCGGGGCCGGGGGCCCGGCCGGTTGCGGCCCGTCCGGGCCGAAGCCCGGAGGGAGCGGGCCGAGCTGGTCGAACACCTCCACCGGTTCGTCGGGCGGCCCGGAATCGGGCAGCAGCGCGGCGGCCTCGGCCAGGGCCTCGCGCGCGCCCGCCGCGGTGGCGAACCGGGCTTCCGGGTCGGGCTGCAGCAGCGTGGCGACGACCTGCCACAGCGGCTCCGGCACGCCCTGCGGCGCGCCCGGAGTGCCCTCTTCGGTGAAGCGCTCGACCAGCGCATCGGAATCCGGTTTGGCACCTTGCAGCAGATAGAGCGCGACCAGGCCCGCGGCGAACAGATCGGCGGTGGAGTGCGGCTCCGCGCCCTCCAATTGCTCGGGGGCGAAGTACCCCGGCGTGCCCATCACATAGTCGGTCTGGGTGAGCCGCGGCTCACCCCGGCGCATCGCGATGCCGAAGTCGGACAGCCGCAGGTGCGGACGCCCGGTGCCGGTCGCTTCGAGCAGGATGTTGGCCGGTTTGATGTCGCGGTGCACGACGCCTTCCGCGTGCACCGCGCTGAGCCCGGAAAGCAGTTGGTCCAGCAGCGTGCACACATAGCGCGGCGGCAGCGGTCCGTAGTCCCCGATCAGATGGACCAGCGAGCCGCCCGCGACCAGGTCCATGGTGAACAGCACCTGGTCGTCGTCGGCCGCCCAGCTGGCCGGGGCCAGCAGATGCGGATGGTCGATCCGCAGCGCCTGCTCGCGCACGAAGCGCAACAGGGAGTGCGCGTCGCGCTGCCGCAGCACCTTGGCGGCCACATACCGGCACCGCCGCCGGTCCCACACCCGCCATACGGCGCCGGCCCCCCCGCTGCCGATCGGATCGACCAGCTCGTACCGCCCGGCGAACACCTCACCCATGGCACCGGCCCCCCGGCCGCGTCAGTTCTGATGAGCCTCGTAGTGGGCGACGGCGTCCGATGTGCGCCCGGCACCGTACACCTTGAGGAACTCTGCCAGCTCGGGGTGGGTCGGGGCGAGTGTGTCCGCGGCCTCGATGATGTCGCCCGCGGCCGAAACGGAACGCAGCAGGGACTGGATCTCGCGGACCACCCGCTTGACGGTCGGCGCGCCAGAGGTGCTCGGCGTCTGGATGGCGCTGGTCAGGACCGAGCCGCCCTGGGACTTCTTGATCTCTTCCATGCGCTCGGTGGCCTCGGCGGCGCTCACGCTGCCGTCCGAGACCTGCCCCGCCAATTCCTGCAGCTGCTGCACGCGCTGCACCACGGCCGGGTTGCCGATCTTGGCGCGCTGGCCGCTCATCAGCTGCGAGAGCATGGGCGCGGACAGGCCGAGCACCGCGGCCAGCCGGGCCTGGTTCAGGCCCAGGTCGTCGATCAGGCGACGGAAGAGGGCTCCCAGCGGCTCCCCGTACCAGCTTCGCTGCAGCTCCCGTGCTCTCGCGGTCGCTTCCTGCTGTGCTGCGTCCATGGCGTCTCCCCTTCGCTGGTGCGAACCTCCTCAGGCATCTTACGGAGAGTGCTGGTGAACCGGGACCCCCAATCCTTTTGTGAGAACCAGGGGGATACCCGGTACTCTGGTCTGCGGCGGTCATCCGGCAGGATGCGGGAGGCCGGTGATCCGCCGATTCCAGGGGCCTTAGCTCAGTTGGTAGAGCGCTGTCTTTGCATGGCAGATGTCAGGAGTTCGACTCTCCTAGGCTCCACTCCAGGTCAGAGGGCCCCTGCGGGCACAACGCAGGGGCCCTTTCAAGATCAAAGCCCGCATAGAGGCCACATTCCGTCCACCTTCCCCAGCGATCTTCCTCGCTTGCGGGTCGTGCACTGCCACGGCTTTGCGTCACGGTGTCAGCGCTGTCGGACAGGGTTCCTTCCGTCCCGTGGCCGGCGGTGGCCCAGGGAGGTGGGGAGCCGCCCGGACTCGGGGCCACCTCGGGACCATCTCGGGACCACCTCGGGACCACTGGGGAGACAACAGGCCTGTACCGCACAGGACTTCAGCGGGATGGGCGCGTGCGGCCCGCCGGTGTGCGGGTGGATCACTGGATATGCTGTCAACAGGGGGATGACGCTTGTCCGGTCGTGTCACCGGGGGCCGTTGCCCTGATCCGCCGTGGTGTCAGCGAAGGGGCGCGAGGAAGCATGTTCGGTGAACTGCACGATCGCTCCCCGCGGCAGATCGGCCCGTACCGGGTTCTCGCCCGCCTCGGCGCGGGCGGCATGGGCGAGGTTTATCTGGGCGCCGATCTGCGCCCCCGCCCGGCGGGAACCAGCCCCCAGCTCGCGGCGGTCAAGATCGTACGAGCGGAGCTGAGCGGGGCCCCCGCCTTCCGGGACCGGTTCCGACGGGAGATCGAGACGGCCCGGTCGGTGCGGAGCCGCTTCACCGCACGACTCCTGTCCGGCGACGCGGACGCCGCCGAGCCCTGGCTGGCCACCGAGTACGTGGCGGGCCCCACGCTGGAGCGCGCCGTGCGCGACACGGGACCGCTGCCCGTGGAGACGGTACGGAGCCTCGGCCTCGGTCTGGCGAGAGCCGTACGGGGAATCCACCACGCGCACGTTCAGCACCGCGACCTGAAGCCCGCCAACGTGCTGCTCGGCGCGGACGGCCCGCGGGTCATCGACTTCGGCATCGCCCGTGACTTCGGCGCCGGCACGCTGACGGAAACGGGCGCGATGTTCGGCTCACCGGGCCATATGTCACCCGAGCACGTGCTGGGCGGGCGGCATGTCGTCGCCGCGTCCGACGTCTTCTGCCTGGCCTCCCTGTTGTGTTTCGCGGCGACGGGTGAAAGCCCGTTCGGCGGCGGCCCGGTGGCCGCCGTGCTCTACCGGATCTCCCAGGCGGAGGCGGATCTCACCGCCGTACCGGCCCAGGTGCGTGACCTGATCGAGGACTGTCTGAGCCTCGACCCGGCTTCCCGCCCTGACGCCGCCGAGTTGGAGTCCCGCTTCAGGGAAGGGAGAGGAGAAGGAAGAGGGGGAGGAGGAGGGGGAGGAGGGGGAGAGGGGCTCGGATCGACGTCCGATGAGGACGTCGTCGCCTGGCCGCCCGCCGTGCGCACTCTGGTGACGCGGTACGAGGACGAACTGGACCGGGTCGTAGCGGCGGCGGGTCCGCTCGCGTCCCCGGTGCCGACGATGCCGGGCGCGTCCCCGGTGCACAGCGCGGAGACGGTGACCGCCCCGCCCCCGACGCCGCCCGGCGAGACCGGCCCACCGCCCACGTCCGCCAGCCAGGAACCCCGCACCCGCCCCTCTCGACGCACGGTGCTCGTGGTGCTCGCGGCGGCGCTCGCGGTGGGGGTGCTGGGCGCGTTCGGGCTGCGGGCGCTGGACGATGACCCGCCGCCCGCCGAGGCGTCCAGGACCGGCGGCGGCAGCCCTTCGCCGTCCGCCTCCCCGGAGCCGACGGCTGTGCAGCCCCCCGTCGGTCTCGGTGAGCACGGCAAGGACGGCAGCCGGTACTTCCCCGCCGATCCCGCCGCCCGTCCGGCCGGCTGGAAGCCGTGGATCACCCAGCTGTCGAGCCGTCCCATGGACTGTGTGCTGCACCCCGAGGTCCTGGTGTGCCGCACGTCGGACGGGGCGCTGGAAGCGCTGGGCGCGGCAGACGGCGAGACCCGCTGGAAGGCGCCGTCCGCCGATCCGGGAAGGCAGGTGAGCGAGACGCCTCAGGGTGTTCTGCTCATGCCCGGAGGCGCCACCAACCCCGTACTCCAGGGCGACACGGTGGTCTCGTTCGAGGGCGGCAAGGCACGGGGGCGGTCCGTATCGGACGGCACGGTCCGGTGGGAGCAGCCCGTGGAGAACATGTCGCCGAGGGCGCGGGTGGTCGTGGGCGGCGGTGCCGCGTACTTCACGACCTACGACGAGGGCGTGGTCGTCGAGGCCCTGGACGTGGCCACGGGCAAGCGGTTGTGGAAGCGGACGGTGTCCACCCGTACCGGGGTCTCGTCGATCGGCTCGCACTACACCGCGACGGGCTTCGCGGGCGGGCGGGTCATCGTCACCAGCGACCGCGGTCTGGTCGGCTTCGCGGCGCGTACCGGCAAGGTGACCCGGTACTCCACGGAGAACGGCGGTGACTGCGGGGTCGTCCGTATCTCGCCGGGGCACGTGCTGTGCGGGCAATGGGAGAAGCGCGGCGTCACCCTGGACGAGAAGACGCTCAAGCCGGTCGCCGACCCCGCCTGGGACTCCCTCCCCGACGGGACGGCCTTCGACGGACATGTGGCCGCAGGGGCCCCGATCACGGTGGGGGACACCGCCTACTGGCTGGGATGGGCCGACGACGGCACCCGGATCGCCCTCCAGAAGGAGGGCGCCGACGCGCCCCGTACGGTCGGCAGCTATCGCCGCGGAAAGGAACGCGAGTTCCGCCGTTCCGTGGCGTCGATCGTCGGAGACACCGCGGTCGTGGCGGACAACGAGTTCCTCAACACCCTGCCCGTGAACGGCGGGGATCGGCAGCGCTTCCGGATCAAGGGATCTCCCGGCAACGATTACCGGGTCTCCGGCGCGGGTCTGAACCTGGAGGTCTGGGCGCCCGAGCTCATCTCGCTCGGCGGGGTGCTGTTCCTCGCCTACCACGACGGAACCGTCCGTTCCCTGGAACTCCCCACGCCCTGAGAACCGCCTCGCGATCCGGAGCCCTCCGCTGTGCTGCGCCCACTCGACGCCCATGCCCCGTACGACGTCGGCCCGTACCGTCTCCTCGGCGGTCTCGGCTCCGGCGGCATGGGCAGCGTGCATCTGGCGCTGCCTCCCGACGGCGGCCCGGACGACCTGGTCGCGCTGAAGACGGTCCGCCCCGACCTGGAACTCCGGCCGGACTTCCGGCTGCGGTTCCGGCGGGAGGCCGAGGCGGCCCGAGCGGTCCGCAGTCCGTACGTCTCCGCGCTCGTGGCCGCCGATCCGGACGCCGAACGGCCGTGGCTGGCGACCGAGTACGTGGTCGGCCCCTCGCTCGACGAGGCGGTGACCCGTGCGGGCGCGCTGCCGGTGCCGGTCGTCAGGGAGCTGGGCGCGGACCTGGCCCGCGGTCTCGCCGCCGTGCACGGCGCCCGGCTGGTGCACCGTGACCTGAAGCCCGCGAACGTCGTACTCGGCGCTCGCGGCCCGCGGCTCATCGACTTCGGCATCGCCCAGGCCTATGACGCGACGGCGCTCACCGCGACGGGGATCATGGTCGGCTCACCCGGCTTCATGTCGCCCGAACACGTCGCGGGCGACCGCTCGGTGACGGCCGCGTCGGATGTGTTCTGCCTCGGCGCGGTCCTGTGTTTCGCGGCGACCGGGCAGGGGCCCTTCCAGGACAGCGAGCTCGCCGCGATCGTGCACCGTATCGTGCGGGGCCGTCCCGACCTGTCCGGGGTGCCCGACGACCTGCGGGAACTGATCGCTTCCTGTCTGCATCAGGAACCCGGACGACGCCCCACTCCGGGGCAGGTGATCCGTGCGCTGGCCTCGCCGGGCGACGCCGCCCGGCCCGGCGTGGCGCCCCGGCCGCGCTCCCAGGCCTTCCCCTGGCCGGACGGCGTCGCACGGGTGATCGGTGAGTACGAGGTCGCGGTGGCCAAGTCCCTGCTCGCGCCCCCGTCGCCGCAACGGGCCCCGGCGCGCGTCCCCGTGCCTCCAGCGCCCGCGGCGGAGCCCCCTCCCGAGCCCCACCCTGAGCCCGCGTCCGGGCCCGCGTCCGGGTCCGCGTCCGGCGGGCGTCGGAGCCCCCGGCTGCGCTGGACGCTCGGCGCCGGCGCCGTCCTGCTGGTCGCCGTGCTGGCGGCGATCCTGCTGCCCGCGCTCAGCGGCGGTGGACAAAGCGAGGACACCAGCGCGGACGGAAACGGGAGCCAGCGCGGGGTGACCGCACCGCCCGCCACCGACGGAACCGTGGTCACCAGCGAGATGAGCGACTTCGGACCGGGAGCACTGGACCACGAGAGGCTCTCCGACGGCTGGTCCCCGTGGACCGCCTCCTTCGACGGCGACGGCAAGCCGCTCGGCTGCGCGCTCAGCGGTACGGCCCTGGTCTGCCAGCTCGCTGAGGACCCCGACCGGAGCTGGCTGGAGGCGCGGAACGCGGACGACGGCACCCCGCTGTGGCGCTATCCGGCGAAGGACACGGCCGCCGACGACAGCCGGGTGAGCGGACTCGCCCTGGACGGCGGCTACGCCTACGCCGCGTCGGCGCGAAGCGGCCGAGTCGCCGTGCTCCGGCTCACGGACGGCTCGCCCGTCGCCGCGCTGGACGCGGCCGCGGCCGGATACACCCCGCGGAAGGTCCGGGTGCACAAGGGCCGCCTGTTCGTCTCCTCTCAGGGAAGCGCGGGCGATGTGCTCGTCCGCGCCTTCTCCACCCAAGGCGAGCGACGGCAGGTGTGGGACCGGACCATCGGCGAAGCGGACGCCGCGTCCCTGGACATCGTGGGGGACCGCGTGCACATCAACGGCGGCGCCGAGTCCCTCAACCTGAGTCCGTCCACCGGCGAGACCGTCGCGAAGGCTCCGGAGCCCTGCACGGTGGTGGCCCGCTTCGGACCGTACCTCTCCTGCGAGTCAGGTATCCGCGACAGCGTGACCCTGAAGAAGGTGGCCGGCGCGCCGCCGATGGCCCGGCCGCTCGCACTGAGCCGCGACGGCACGGTTTTCACCGGCGCCGGCGAAGAAGGGGGCGCGTCCAGGAAGCTCGTCGCCCGTGACCTCGTCAACGGCCGCGAGCTGTGGGCGGAGACGTGGCATCACGCCGGAGTCGTGCGGGTGGCCGGGGAGCGGGTCCTCGCGCTGGGCGAGGGCGGGATCAGTGTCTTCCGGCTCGCGGACGGCTCGTTCGGCAGAACGGAGTACGACGGCTGGTCCGGAGCCCTGCCCACCAGCGTGCTGATCTCCGACGGGGCGTGCTACCTCACCTTCGACGACGGCACCGTGCTCTCCGCGTTCGCGCCCTGATCCCCTCGGCCGCCTGGGTTCGCACCCCGATCCCCTCGGCCGTCCGGGTGACGACGTCCGCGCGGGGCCGTGGCGGCGCGGAACCAAACCGCCGGGGCGTCGTTGTCGCTGGGATGGGCCGTCGGCCGGGAGCCGCGGGCCCGTTCCAGTGCGACCCAAGACCGCGGGAGTGTCTGTGAAGGTCACCTGTGTCGGCGGCGGACCCGCCGCGCTGTACTTCTCCATTCTGCTGAAACGGCACGCGCCGTCCCACGACATCACCGTCTACGAGCGCAACCCGGCCGGAGCCACCTACGGCTGGGGGGTGACCTACTGGCCCGACATGCTTCAGGCGCTGCGCCAGCACGACCCCGAGTCCGCGGCCGCCATCGAGGACGGCTCGGTGCGCTGGCGGGACGGCGTGGCCCAGGTGGGCGGCGTGACCACCGTCCACCGCGGGGACGAGGGCTTCGCCATCGGACGGCACCGCCTCCTGGACCTGCTCGCCGAGCGCGCCGCCGCCCTCGGCGTCCGCGTCGAGTACGGCCGGGAGGTCGCCCGCAGGGACCAGGCGCCCGACAGCGACCTGATCGTGGCCGCGGACGGCGCGGGCAGCAGGCTGCGCGAGGCCGACGCCCAGCACTTCGGCACCCGGATCGTCAGCGGACGCAACGTCTATCTCTGGCTCGGCACGAGCCGGGTGTTCACCTCCTTCACCTTCTCCTTCGTCGAGACCGACCACGGCTGGATCTGGGCTTACGCCTACGGGTTCAGCGCCGAGCAGAGCACCTGCGTCGTCGAGTGCTCCCCCGAGACCTGGTCCGGGCTCGGCCTCGACGCACGGGGACAGGACGACGGGCTGCGCCTGCTGGAGAAGCTGTTCGCCGAACTGCTCGACGGCCATCCGCTGATCGGCCGCACCGATGTCGCGGGCCGGGCGGCGTGGGGCCCCTTCCGCACCCTCACCAACCAGCGCTGGTCGCACGGAAACCTGGTCCTGCTCGGCGACGCCGCGCACACCACGCACTACTCCATCGGCGCCGGAACCACCCTCGCCATGCGGGACGCCATGACCCTGGCCCGCGTACTCCACGAGGAACCGGACCTCAAGGCCGCGCTCGCCCGGTACGAGGCGGAGCGCAAGGCCGCGCTGCTGTCCGCGCAGAGCGCCGCCCGGCTCAGCGCGCAGTGGTACGAGAACCTGACCCGCTATATCGGGCTCGCGCCGCCGACGATGTTCGCGCTGCTCGGCCAGCGCCATTCGCCGCTGCTCCCCTATGTGCCGCCGCAGCTGTACTACCGGATCGACCGGGCCGCCAGCCAGCTGACGGTGCTGCGCGGGCTGAAGCAGTGGCTGGGCCCCCGCGTCGCCCGCGCGGTCCAGAGCCGTTCCCGGTCCGGGCGGTGAGCGCGTACGGGCGAGTCGGGGCGGTCCTAGCCCTCCTGGGTGGGTGACCGGCGGTGGCCGTATCCCCGAGGGGCCGCGGGCCGTTGCTGATGACATGATCTCCACTCGACGTGTTCTCGCCGCCGTAGCGCTCACCGCCGGTGCGTCCGCCCTCGCCATGCCCGCGGCGAACGCCGCCGCGCTGCCCACCCCGGTGCCCCTCTCGGAGGACGACAAGCTGTCCGCGACGTCCACCGTCGACACCCTCTCCACGATGGCCCTGCCGCCTGAGGAGCGGGCCCAGATCCCGCCGGTGACCAGCCAGCTCGGTGGGCTCAGCCAGCTGGACAAGCTGCACCAGGTCACCGACCTGGCCGCGCCGGTGATGGGGTTCGTGCCCGCCATCGAGTAGGCAGCTGACGCGACGACAGGACTGAGGGGCAGCCGCTCGAAGCGGCTGCCCCTCAGTCGTACGCCTCAGTCGTACGTCGTACGCGGTCGTACGCGTCGTACGCGGCTGTCAGCTGTTGCCGGCGCCGTTGCCGGACAGCACCGCCCAGTCGTCCAGGATGTGCGACAGCGGCTCGTCGCCCTTGGCCTGGGTGGAGTTCTCGACGCACTGCTGGTTCTGCGGCGAGGACAGGACGTTGATGTCCTGGACGGTGACCGGCACCACGCCCACGATCGAACCGAGGTTCAGCTTGGCGGGCAGGCCCAGACAGGGCTTGTTGAGCGAGCCCTGGATCGCCCCGATCTGCGGGCTCATGTCGCCGTACGTCTCGGCGTTGCCGAACGCCTGCTTGGCGCCGTTGCCGCTGGCGGACGTGGTGCCGCCGTCGTCACTGATGGCCATGGCCTGGGGCGCGGTGACCGCGGCCATACCGGCGGCGGCGAGGGTCGCGGTTGCCCACAGCTTCTTCATACGTGTTCCCTTCAACGAGCTCAACGAGCGGGCTCCGGTCACGGAGCTGCGACTGGTCAACTGGGCAGAGCGCACGCGGTTGCGGACTGCAACCCGATTGGCCTAGCGCCCCGTCCGGATGGCGGGCCGGGTCACGAGCCGCCGTCCGCGGCGCAGGTGAGTGTGTTGCCGCGCACCGGGTACTGGACCTCCAGCTGGGGCGGATCGAGCGGCCTGGCCGTGGAGTTCACGGGGGTCAGGGCCTGGTCCCGGTTGATCCTGGCGAACATCTCCGCGGCCCTGGGCCCGTCCCACCGCAGGGTCGACCCGACGCCCTCGATCAGATCGTGGAACCCGGCGATCGGCACGACGGCGAACTCGGTCCTGGACGGCGGGAGCGCGCTCAGCTTCCTGGTGAGCGAGACGAGTTCGCCGACCGAGAAGCCCTGGTCGACCCAGGTCGCGCCGAGCACCTTCCGCGCCAGGTCGTGCGCCCGCACCGGGTCGGCCAGCAGCTGCCCGCCGCCGAGCCTGCTCAACACGCCGACCAGGAACTTCTGCTGCCGCTGCACCCGCCCGAGGTCCGCGCTCGCGTCGACCTTGCGGGACCGTACGTACTGGAGCGCGGGCCCGCCCCCGAGGCGATGGGTGCCGGGGCTCAGATCGAGCTTGGTCGAGGGGTCGTTGAGCCGCCGCGGCGTGCAGACGTCCACTCCCCCGACGGCGTCGACGCTGTCGATGAAGCGCCGGAAGTCGATCTGCAGATAGTGATCGATCCGTACCCCGGTCATCTCCTCCACCGTACGGACGGACAGCGCGGGCCCGCCCTCCGCGTACGCCGCGTTGATCTTGGCGGGGTGTCCGGGGCGGTACCGCCCGGTGTGCTTGTCGAGGTGCGCCGGGATGTCCGCGTACGAGTCACGGGGGAGGCCGACGACGCTGACATGGTCCCGGCGCTCGGACACATGGATCAGCATCAGGGTGTCCGAGCAGTCGCAGGCCCGGCCGCCCGCGTAGAACGTCGCCTTCTCCTCGCGGGTGATGGTGTCCCGGCTGTCGGTGCCCATGAGGAGGATGTTCGTTCCCGGCGCGTCGGCCGGGCGGTGCCGCGGGGCGCCCGCTCCCTCGAACACGTCGACACGCTGGACCTGGTACGGCAGCGCCGTCGCCGCATGGCCCGCCAACGCGGCGGACACCAGCACGGCGCCCAGCGCGGCCGAATACCGGGTGGCTTTTCGGCGGCTGAGCCGTCGGCGACGTACGCGGGAGAGGCGGCGGAAACAGGAGAGCCGGGAGAGTACGGTTTTCGGCATGGGCGCGCTCCGCTGCGAGGGGACGTTTCCGCCGAGAAGATAAGCCCGCTGATTCGCCTGGCCGGACCGTCAACTCAGACCGCTCTCGGTATGGCGTGCGAGAACAACTCTTTCGCGTTAAACCGCTCCGCAAACGGTGCCCGCGAAACACGCCCGCCCCGGCGACCGGCTCGGTACGACCGGCATCGGTTCGCTGGGGCGGGCGGTGGGGGCGGCGGGGCCGGTCACCCGGCGGCCGACGGCTCAGTCGTTGGCGACGCCGTTGCCGGACAGCAGCGCGATGTCGTCCAGGATGTGCGACAGCGGCTCGTCGCCCTTGGCCTGGGTGGAGTTCTCGACGCACTGCTGGTTCTGCGGCGAGGACAGCACCTGGATGTCCTGCACGGTGACCGGGACCACACCCACGATCGAACCGGCGTTGATCTTGGCGGGCAGGCCGATGCAGGGCTTGTTCAGCGAGCCCTGGATGAGCGCCATCTGCGGGCTCATGTCGCCGTACGTGGAGGAGTTCCCGTACGCCTGCTTGGCGTGGTTCCCGCTGTCCGAGGTCGTGCCGCCGTCGTTGCTGATGGCCAGCGCGGGTGCGGCGGCGGCAGCCGACAGACCGGCAACGGAAGCGGTGACCGCGGCAGCCGCCAAGGCCTTCTTCATCATGAGAGATTTCCCTTTCGTTGGACTCCCTCCTGGGAGCTCCCTGCATAACTTCGCACCGGTGGTTTGGTTGCTGGGTTCACCCGGACGGGGCGTTTCGCGTTGCTGCGTCCGGGTGAAGGGCCGGAACTATTCGCCGTGTCGCCAGTTGCCCAGATGGCAGTAAACGGCGTGACGTCAGAAAAGGAATGAAAATGCTCAAGAAGGCAATGGCAACGGCAGCAGTCGCCGCGTCTGTCGTCGGCGCTTCGGCCGCGGCCGCCGCCCCGGCGCTGGCCATCAGCAACGACGGCGGCACGACGTCCGCCAGCGGCAACGGCGCTATGCAGGCGTTCGGGAACTCCTCCACGTACGGCGACATGAGCCCGCAGCTCGGCCTCGTGCAGGGCTCGCTGAACAAGCCCTGCGTCGGCCTGCCGATCAAGGGCAACGCCGGTTCGATCGTCGGCCTCGTGCCGGTCACCGTCCAGGACATCAACGTCCTGTCCTCGCCGCAGAACCAGCAGTGCACCGAGAACTCCACCCAGGCCAAGGGCGACGAGCCGCTGTCGCACATCCTGGACGACCTCGCGCTGCTGTCCGGCAACGGCGCCGGCAACAGCTGATCCAGGACACCGACGGCTCGGGCCGCCCGCTTTCTCCAGTGCGGCGGTCCGGGCCCGTTTGGTTACCCGCTCATCCCTGAAGGAGAAGGAGAGGGACCGCTATGGCCCTGAAGACGAGTGCAACGTTGGTCGCCGGTGTGGTCGCGGGCCTCGGCATGGCAACACCGGCGTTCGCCGACTCCGGTGCCGACGGCGCGGCTTCCGACTCGCCGGGCATCCTGTCCGGGAACAGCCTGCAAGCCCCTGTCGAGGCGCCGGTCAACGCCTGCGGCAACACGGTTGACGCCGCCGCTCTGCTGAACCCGGCCTTCGGGAACGCCTGCGCCAACGCCTCCGACTCCACGGAAGAGGAACCGGGCGGCTACGGGGACGACGAGACCCCGCCCGCTCAGGAGCCGACCCCGCCCACAGAGCCCGAGCCGCAGTCGCCCCCGCCGGCCAGCCCGCCCGCGTCCGTACCGCCGCCCGAGCCCCAGCCGCAGGCGGAGCTGGCCGACACGGGCACGGACCCGCTCCTCATCGGCGCCACGGCCGCCGTCGGCGTCGCGTTGCTGGCCGGTGGCGGCGTTCTCTACCGCAGGGGGCGCACCACGTCGCGTTAGACGGAGGCGCGTGGTCGCCCGCCCGCGTCCGCGCCTCCCGCCGCGCCCGCCCTGTTCACTCGTTCGCGTCCTCTGTCGCCCTTTCAGATGGCGGCACCTCCATACATATGACTAAGTGTCAAGAATGGAGAGAGCGCGGTACAGAGGAACAGAGGAGTAGCGGGTATGGCCCCACTACGTCGAACGACGAAGCGCCGACGTCCCCTGCTGGCCGTGGCGGGGGTGCTCGCCGCGGCGGTGACGGTGTCCGGAGCCCTCTATATCGGGCAGGCGGGCGCGCTTCCCCCCACGCCCTCGGCCTCGGCTTCCCCGGCACCCTCCCCCACATCCGGGCCTATGGCCGCGCCCGCGTCCGGGCCTTCGCCTTCGCCTTCGCCCTCCGTCCCGCACCCGACGGCCTCCCCGTCTGCCCCGGTGTCCCCGGCCGTGTCTTCGCGGTTCCCCGCGTTCGGCGCCTATCTGCACTACGGGCCGCCCGGCATCGCCCGCATGGCGGAGCTGTCCGCCTGGCTGGACGACGCCGACCTGCGGGTCGGCCACACGTACCTCCCCTCAGACCGCTGGAGCAACATCGCGGGCGCGCCGAACTTCCTGGAGCCCTGGGCCCAGTGGCGGCGCGCGGACGAGGACCGGCTGTTCGTGCTCAACGTCCCCATGATGGAGCGCAACGAGGCCGGGGTGTCCGACACGGAGGTGCGCACCCTGCTGCGCCGCGCCGCCAAGGGCGCGTTCGACCGGCACTTCCACAGGCTCGCCGAGCGGCTGGTCGACCTCGGGGTGCCGGACACGGTCATCGTGCTCGGCTGGGAGATGAACGGCGTCACCTACACCCACCGCTGTGGTCCCGACCCGGACGCCTGGAAGACGTACTGGAGGCGGATCGTGGCCACGATGCGCTCGGTCGACGGCCAGGAGTTCCGGTTCGACTTCGCGCCCAACCGCGGCCGGGACGCGGTGCCCTGGACCCGGTGCTACCCCGGTGACGACGTGGTCGACATCATCGGGATGGACTCCTACGACCAGCCGACGGGCAAGAGCTTCGACGAGCAGGTCTCCGAGCCGTACGGCCTCCAGGCGCACGTCGACTTCGCGCGGCAGCGCGGCAAGCCCATCTCCTACCCCGAGTGGGGCCTGTTCCGCAACGGCGACAACGCGGAGTACATGCGGCGGATGCTCGCGTGGATCGACGAGCACGAGCCGCTGTACAACACCATCACCGACTACTGCCCGCACGGCGTGTGGCGCTGCTCCGAGAACCCGCGGGCATCGCGCGTGTACCAGTCGGTGCTCTCCGGCCGGAGTGACCCGACGCCCGTCGTGCCGACCCCGGTCGTACCCACGCCGGTCGTGCCGACCCCGGTCGTACCCACGCCGGTGGTGCCCACGCCCGAGCCGTCCCGCCCGACGCACCCGCCGCGCTGCTCGTACCTCGACCTGGGTGACTGGGTGGAGTACTGGATCGGCGGCAAGCTGTGCCTCCGCTTCGACTGGTGGGAGCGACGCTCCTAGGGCGTGTTCCACGTGAAACCGGCCGTGTTCCACGTGAAACACGGCCCCGGACAGGGCCTAGCCCTTGGCCGAGCTCTGGGAACGCTCACGCCAGGCGCGTACCGCCCGCCCCGCTCCACGGCGGGCGGTCGCGCCGGTCAGCACGGCGGCGAGCTGGGGCGCGGTGCGGCGGCGGGCGAGCAGGAGGCGCTGGTTGACGACGGGGTGCGGACGCCAGTGGCGCTTGTAAGGCTCGTCGCCGCGCAGCAGGCTGAGCACTCCGGGCGGGGTTCCCTGCCGGTCCCTCTCCTGTAGCTGGTCGGCGCAGGAGCGCAGCAGCAGGGTGGCGACGTCGGCCTTCCGCTCGCGCAGCGACGGGTCGGCGCCGTAGAGATAGCCACCGGCGAGTCCGGGTGAGCGCAGCGTGAGGTCGGCGGCCACCACGGTGTCGTCCAGGCGGAACTCCGTGACCACCGCGTCACCGTTCTGGGCCATCAGCGTGGCCGATCGGGCGAGGTGCTCGGCGAACCGCGGCCTGAGGTGTTCGCCCGTCACCTTGCGGCCCTGCCACTGGAGTCGGTGCAGGGCCAGCAGCCGATGGACGGACCGCGCCACATCGGGCGGCGGCACGATGCGCCGCTCGATGCCCAGCGCGTCGAGTTTGCGCATCTTGGCCCGCGCCCGCTGGGCGCGCGGCTTGGCGAGGCGGCGTACCAGCTCGTCCATCGGCAGGGCGGGCAGCTCCAGGCAGAGCGAGTCGGCCAGGCGTCGCCGGGGTCCGTGCCACCGGGCGTAGACCTGTTCCACCGAGCTGCCCGGACGCGCCTCGCGGAAGTCGATCACGGCGGTACGGGCGAGCTTCCGCAGGCCCGCGGTCAGCGCGTCGGCGGCGTCTTCGGCCAGGGCGGACGTGGTGTCGTCGATCAGTACGTCGCTGAAGTCGGAGAGCGCGCCGCCCAGCGGCACCAGGGTCGGCAGCGGACGCGGCCGACGCGTCAGCGGGGCCGCGGCGACGAGCCGGTCGCCGTCCCGTACGAGGACGACCCGCAGCCGCCCCGCGCCGCCGTACGAGAGCCACCAGGAGTGCAGCCAGGCGTGGCTCTGGAACGGGGTCGCTGTCCGGCAGCGCCGGTGCAGGAGGTTCCACTCGGCGCCGAGTGCGGCGAACTCCGCCGGGTCGGTGCACACGGCGACGCTCAGGGCGCGCGCGGCCCCGGTCGCCATCAGGCGCCGCCCCGCAGGTCACCCGCACCCGCACCGGCACCGGCGGCAGCGGGTGTGACGGGTGCGGCGGGTGCGGGTGCGGCAGCGGGTGCGGGGGCGGGGGCGGGGGCGGGCACCGTGGCGCTGGCCTCTTCGGGGGCCCGGCGCGGCCGTACCAGCAGCGCGAGTCCGCCGAGCAGCCCCCCGGCGCTGCCGCCCACCAGAGTGGTGACGGCCGTCGAGGCGGACGAGGGCGCGCTGGGCGGCACGGCGCGGGAGAGCCGCTGGAGCTCGATGTGCGTGTCGTCCTTCGTCTGGCTGGCGTTGAGGATCAGCGCACGGGACACGGCGTCGGCGATGCGTACCGCCTTGCGGGGCTCGTCGGATGTGGCCGCGATGGCCACCATCGGCGCGTCGGGCGAGGTCTGGGCCGTTACGCTCGCGCGCAGCGTCCGCACCGGCACGCCCGCGCTCACCTGGGCGTCGCCGAGGACGGCGAGCTGGGTGGCGACCCGGCCGTAGGCCTGGGCGAAGCCGAGCGCGGCGCCCGAGTCGGACTTCTCGGTGGGCACGGCGACGACATAGCTGGTCGCCGTGTACTCGGGCGCGCTGGCCACCCCGTACAGGCCGCCGGTGAGCGCGCCGAGCAGCGCGCAGGCGGGCAGCGGCCACCATCGGGGCAGTCGTCCGGTCAGCGCGGTCGACCGGGCGAGCAGGACGCTCGGGCCGGTCGCTCGGACGCCGGTGTCGGGACGGACGCCACCCTCGGGGCGGGTACCGGTGTCGGGGTGGGTTCCGGTGCGGGCGCCGGGGTCGGCGGGGGCGTCGGTGGTCATCGCGTACTCGCTCTCGGGGTCGATCCGCCCAGGGCCGCGGCGTACACCCGCATGTGCTGGGCGGCGCTGTCAGTGATGCTGTAGTGCAGTGCCGCCCGCGACGGCGCCCGGCGGCCGGTGCGCCCCGCGTGCCCCGTGTGCGTCGCGCGCACGCGCAGGGCCGCGCGGGCGAAGGACGCCGGGTCGCCGGGTACGCGGGTGGCGCCGGTGTCCGTGCCGGGCGGCAGGTCGTCGACCGCGGGGCAGGCGGCGTACAGGACGGGGAGCCCGGCCGCCAGGCCCTCCACCACGGCGAGGCCGAACGCCTCGTCGGCGGACGGGGAGGCCAGGACGTCCATCGCGGACAGCAGGTCGGGCAGTGTGGGTTCCTGGCTCCGCGCGGACGGCTCCGGACAGGGCCGCTCCCCGGCGAGTACGACGCGGTCGGTCACCCCGAGGCGCCGGGCCGCGCCCCGCAGCCGCTCCTCGTCGGGCCCCCCGCCCACCAGCAGCAGCCGTACGTCGCCCGGCAGTTCGGCCAGCGCCTCGACCAGGACCTCGAAGCACTTGCCCGGAACCAGCCGCCCGACGCCGCCGATCACGAACGCGTCCGACGGCAGCCCGAGCCGGTGGCGGGCCGCCGCACCGGCCGCCGCGTCATAGGCGAACTGGCCGATGTCGATGCCGTTCGGCACGACATGCACCCGCTGCGGCGGCACCCCCCACCGTCCGAGCCGGTCCGCGACGGACGCGGACACGGCGATCGTGGCCCGGCCGAGCCGCTCGCCCGCGAGGTACAGCGAGCGCACGCCGGGAGACAGTCGGCGCCCCTCGATCTGCGTCTCGCCGAGCGAGTGCTCGGTGGCCACCACGGCCCGCACCCCGGCCAGTCGCGCGGCGATCCGGCCGTACAGGCAGGCGCGGTAGAGGTGGGTGTGCACCAGGTCGTAGCGGCCCTGCCGGATGAGGCCGGTCAGGCGGGGCAGGGCGCGCGGGTCGCGGTTGCCCGCCATGCCCAGGCAGCTGACGCGTACGCCGTCCGCGGCCAGCTCGTCGGCGACCTGTCCCGGATTGGTCAGCGTGATCACGTCGCAGTCCGCCGGGAGGTGCCGCAGCAGGACGCGGAGCTGCCGCTCGGCGCCGCCCACGCCGAGCCCGGTGATGATGTGCAGGGCCCTCATCGCGTGCGCTCCGCTCGGGTGTGTTCCACGGAGTCGCACACGGTGGTCCACGAGCGGCGGCGGAACGGGTACACGCGCCGCTTGAGCTCCAGGCGGCCCGGAGAGTCGTTCTCGCCGATGTGCACCCGCGGCAGGGCGTACACGCCGGTGAGATACCGGGGCGAGATGGCGCACCCGTACCGGTAGCCCGCCTGGCGTACGGCGTCCATGAGCGGGCGGCTGACATCGCCGTACGGATAGCAGAAGCCCTGCGGCGTACGGCCGGTGAGCTCCTCGATCAGGGCCTTGCTGTCGCGGAGTTCGGCCCGCAGGAGACGCGCGTCGGCGTGGGCGAGGCGGATGTGGCTCAGGCCGTGTGAGCCGATCTCCATTCCGGCGGCCACGGCCGTGCGGATGCCCTGGGCGGTGAGCAGCGGCTTGCGCGGGCCGAGCGGATCCCAGGTGTTCTCGCCGCCGAGGCGGCCCGGCAGGACGAAGACGGTGGCACGGCAGTCGTAATGGCGCAGCAGCGGCAGCGCGTTGTCGACGAAGTCGCTGTACCCGTCGTCGAAGGTGAGGCCGACCAGGCCGCGTCCGACGCCGCGCGACAGGGCGTCCAGGAGCTGGGAGACGCTGACGCCGCGCAGGCCGCATCTGCGCAGCCAGCGCAGCTGCTCCTGGAGGCGTTCGGGCGAGACGGTGACCCGGTACGGGTCGTCCGAGCAGTCGTCGACCGAGTGGTACATCGCGACCCAGGGGGACTCACCGGGCAGCCAGCGCTGCGCCCGGCGGCTGATCCCGGTGTGGCGCGGGAGCTTTGTACCGGTGCGGGTATCGGGGGGCGGGACGGCGCGGGAGACGGATTCAACGGGCATGGCGCAGCTTTCTGGTCGCGGTTCGGACGGCAGGAAGAAGTGCCTGTGCTTTCAGGACCCACAGCAGAAGGACGAAGACCGCGCCGACCGCCGTGAGGCCCACGGCCGCGGCGGCCAGCGGCTGCTGCGCGCGCGCGGCGCACACCAGCCCGGCGCCGGTCGCGCAGACCGCGGCGAGCAGCGGTTTGGCCAGTTCGAGCAGCACCTTGGGGAGGCGTACGGGGATGCCGCGGGTGCCCATCGCGGCCAGCAGCAGTACGGCGGTGAGCGTGATGCCCAGGGCGTTCGCGGCGGCGATGCCGCGCACTCCCCAGGGGCCGACCGCGTACGCCCCGACGCCCGCGGTGGCGGCCATCCCGGCCGCCATCGTGAGCACCGGGTACCAGGTCGCGCGCCCGGCCGAGAAGTACGAGCGGACCAGCACGCCCACCAGGCAGTGGCCGAGCAGGCCCAGCGCGTAGACCCGCATCACGGCGGCCGTCGCGGCGGTGTCCTGGGCGGTGAACGCGCCGCGCTGGAACAGCAGCTGGATGATCTGCGGCGCGCAGGCGATGACGGCCGCCGCGCCGAGCAGGACGATGCAGGCGGCCGCGGCGAGGTCCCGTTCGACCCGGTCCCTGGCCCGGTCCAGGTCGCCGCGCGCCATGGCCTGGGCGACGACCGGGAAGGTGACCGTGGCCAGCATCAGCGACAGCACCATCGGCAGCTGCGCCACCTTCTGCGCGTAGTTGAGGTGCGAGATCGCGCCCGCGGGCAGGGAGGAGGCCAGGAATCGTTCGATGAGCACCTGCGACTGGCGGCACAGCGCGAACAGCAGCACGGCGGCGATCAGCGGCAGGGCCATCGCGTGTTCCCGGTCGCGGTCGCGGTCCCGGTCGCGGTCCTGGTCGCGGTCGCGTTGGCCGGCGCGCTGGTCTCCGCCGGGTGGGACGCCGCGTGGCGCGGCGACCAGTCTGCGCCGCAGCGAGGGCGCCTGGACGGCCACCATCAGGCAGCCGCCCACCGCCACGCCGACCGCGGCCGACCGCACGCCCCAGCGGTCGGCGAAGACCAGCATGGTGGTGATGATGCCGACGTTGTACGCGACGTAGATGGCCGCGGGCGGCAGATAGCTGCTGTGGGCGCGCAGCGCGGCGCCGCAGTACCCGGTGAGTCCGAAGGTCAGTACGCAGGTGGCGGTCAGCCGGGTGCAGTCGACGGCGAGCCCCGGATCGGGCAGCCCCGGTGCGAGCACCGCCACGAGTCCGGGCGCTCCCAGCATGAGCAGCAGGGCGGCGGCGACGCAGGCCAGCGTCAGCCGTGGCAGCGAGGTCGCGACCAGGGCCCGCACCGGATCGGGGGGAGTGGCGGTGGTGGTGGCGGTGGTGGCGGTGGAGGCGGCGCGACGGGCGAGCGCGGCGCTGAACGCGGGGACCAGGACGAACGCCAGGCCGTCCTCGATCAGCAGCGTGGAGGCCACCTCGGGCACGGTCCAGGCGACCAGGAACGCGTCGGTGTCGCTGCCCGCGCCGAAGAGATGCGCGAGCGCCTGGTCGCGGCCGAGCCCGAGCAGCGCCCCGGCCGCCGCGAGCGCGGCGGTGAGCAGCGCGGCCCTGGCCAGGAACCGGTTCGTCGGGCGCGGCGGCTCCGGTCCCGCCGCCGGGCTCGCGATCGGCGGCGCGGGGGTGGCGGCACGATAGGGCTGCGGCGGCACCGCGGGCATCCGCAGTGCTTTGGAGCCGCCGACGGCGGGGGTGAGCGGTCTCATGGCCTGGGCGCCTCTTTCGGGTGCGTCGGCGCGAGGGCCCACCAGGCGGCCAGGCCGAAGACGAGGCCGGTCAGCACGGTCGAGGGTCCGCCGATGTCGGCGTATGCGAAGTCGATCAGCTGCCAGACCAGCAACCCACAGCCCACGAGCCCGCACTCGACCCCCCGCCCGGCACCGGGCCCCGTGCCGGATGCTGTGCCGGGTGCCGTGCCGGGTGCCGTGCCGGGCCTCCGGCGGGCTCTGGCCAGGCGGCGCAGGCCGAGCGTCAGCAGGGCGGCCCAGGCGCCCGCCATGGCGCACAGGCCGAGCAGGCCCTGTTCGCTCAGTACGAGCAGGTACATGTTGTGCGGGGAGAGCAGCGGCTGGCGGCGGAACCCGGCGCCCGCGCCGGCGGTGTCGCTGCCCGACGAGAGCGCGAGCGAGGCGTGGCTGTCGCGGTGGGCGGGGAAGTCCTTCAGCCCCACGCCGGTCACCGGCCGCTCCTGCCACATGCCGACCGCCGCGGCCCACATCGTGTACCGGTCGGTGACGGACTGGTCCGGTGCGTCGGTGACCTGCGTGATGCTGCTCAGCCTCTCCTGGAGCAGCGCGGTGCCGACCCCGAGGCCGCCCACCAGGACCACCCCCGCGGCGGCGGCCGCCGCGAACAGCGCGACCGCCCGGCGCGGCCCCGCGAGCAGCACCTGAACGCCGCAGGCGAGCGCGGTCGCGATCCACGCGCCCCGGCTGAAGGACAGCGCCAGCGGCACCGTGAGGACCAGCGCGCAGACCATCGCCAGCACGCGCGCCCGGCCGCGGTCGCCGCCGAGCGTCAGCGCCGTCGCGCAGACGACCCCGTACGCCACCACCGTCGCCATGCCCATCACGTCCGACGGGCCGAAGGTGCCGACGGCGCGGATGTCCGCGCCCGCGTACGAGGCGCCGGTCCCGGTCAGGTACTGGTGGACGCCGATCGCCCCCTGCCACAGCGCGAGGCCGACGAGGGCCCAGGCCACCAGGCGGAAGTCCCGCCGGTCGCGGACGAGCAGCACCACCGCGACCGGGACGAGGACGAAGACCTGGCAGTAGCGCACCAGGCCGGTCACCGCGTCCGGCGTCGTGCTCGCGCCGAGCGCCGCCACGGCGACGCCGACGACCGGCAGCCCGAGCACGACGGCGCCGGTACGGGTCAGCGGCCGCTCGGCGCGCCGGACCGCGCGCAGCACGCACCAGACCACCGCGAGCCCCGAGACCGCGTCCGCCGGTGTCGCGCCGCCGCCTTCCGCCGTACCGGGCGCGACGGGCAGGCCGAGCGAGCCGATCAGCAGCAGGAGCGGCAGCACCGGGCCCGCGTCGCGCGGCACGCGCGACAGTGCGACCGCGCGGGCGGCCCGGCGCGGAGCGGCCCCGGCCCCAGGGGCGGCGGTCGCCGCCCTGGGAGCGGTGGCCGCGGGCGCGGGCGCTGCGGGCGCGCTCACCTGGGTCAGCTCCCCGTCGGGCGGATCAGCGCGGCGACCGTACGCAGCAGGATGCCGACGTCACGCCCCAGCGACCAGCTGTCGATGTACGCGTTGTCGAAGCGGCAGCGGTCCTCGATGGAGGTGTCCCCGCGCAGCCCGTGGATCTGGGCGAGGCCGGTGATGCCGGTAGGCATCCGGTGCCGGTCCGCGTAGCCGGGGTAGCTCTCGCTGAACTTCGCGACGAAGTACGGGCGTTCCGGGCGCGGGCCGACCAGGCTCATATCGCCGCGGAACACGTTCCACAGCTGGAGCAGCTCGTCGAGCGAGCTACGCCGCAGGAAGCGGCAGAACCACGCCATCTGGCCCTCGTCGGCGACGCTCCAGCGGGTCGCCGACTCCATCGGGTCGGCCGGGCGGTGGGTACGGAACTTCAGCAGCGTGAAGGGCCGCCCGTCCTTGCCGATGCGCTCCTGGCGGAAGACCACGCCGGGCCCCTCGCTCAGCCGCAGCCAGAGCGCGCACACCAGCAGCACCGGGCTGGTCAGCACCAGCAGCGCGCCGGACACCGCCAGGTCGAGCGCGCGCTTGCCGGGGTGGCGGCGGCGCGGCGCGACGTCCACCGGGCGGCAGCGGAAGCCCGCCAGATACCGGGGCGCGCCCCGGTCGGTGCGCGGCACGTACGGCGACGGGCGGGCGTCGATCTGCCAGACCTCGCAGCCGAGTTCGCCCAGCGCGCGCAGCCAGGCGCGGTGCTCGGGCGCGCTGGGGTCGCCCATCAGGAGGGCGCGCCCCACGCCGTTCTGGATGACCGCGCGGCGGAGTTCGTCCACCGTGGTCAGCAGCGGCGGCACCGGCCCGTCGGCGTGCGGGTCGCTGACCGTGTTCGCCGACGTTCCGACGATGGACGTTCCGACGATGCCGACCAGGCGTACGCCGCTGGCCCGGTGCCGCTGGAGCGCGGCGGCCACGCGGGCCGCCGTCGTCCGCGGGCCGATCAGCAGGGCCGTGACCGGGTGCCGTACGGCGGCGGCCCGCCGTCGCCGGTACACGAGACCGCGCCCGGCGAGCGCCAGCGCGCAGTGCAGCGCGCCGCCCGTGGCCAGCGCGGCGGCGGACAGCGGCGTCAGCCGCGGCAGGGCTCCCAGCAGGGCCGCGAGGCCGCACCAGACGACGGCGATCCGGGCGGCGACGGCCGGGCAGTCGTCGAGGAGCTGGCGCGGCTCGCCGCCGCCGTAGAGGCCCGCCCGCCCGTTCAGCACGGCGAGCGTGACGACGAGGGCGGCGAGCAGCGACGGGGGGCGCTGCGACGGCGTCAGCGCCAGCGCGCCGCCCAGCGCGGCCGCGCCGTCCACCAGGAGCAGGGGCGTACGCGAGGCGTGCGGCGGGGCCGGGCGGCGGCCGCCGACGCGGTGGGCGCCGCCCGCCGCCGTACGGGGCGAGATCACCGAGACGAGTGACGCGCCCCGCGGCAGTCGGGTGGGGGACGGGGCCGTACGTTCCGGGCTCACGTGGTGATCGACTCCCTGCGTCTGGTGGGCTCCACGCCCAGGAGTTCGAGGTACACGTCGGTCACCGCGGCGGTGGTGCGCCGGATGTCGTGCCGGGCACGGGCGTGGCGGCGTGCCCGTTCACCCAACGCGTCGCGGTGGCCGGGGTCACGCAGCAGGCGGATGAGGGCGTGCGCCAGCGCGTCGGGGTCACTCGGCGGCACCAGGCAGTGCGGTGCGAGGTCGGGCGGCAGGCTCTCGCGCGCGCCGTCCACGTCCGACACGAGCACCGGCCGCCCGCAGGCCATCGCCTCCAGCGGGGCGAGCGCCATGCCCTCCCAGCGGGAGGGCAGGACGACGAGGTCGGCCGCGTGGTACCAGTCGACGGTCTCGTCCACGGCGCCGACGAACCGTACGGACGCGGGGGCGTCCGCGCGCAGCCGCGCCGCGTCGGGCCCGTCCCCGACCAGGGCCAGCCGGGCGTCGGGGCGTGCGCGCAGCACCTCGGGCCAGGCGGCGAGCAGCACGTCCTGCCCCTTCTGGCGGCAGAGGCGGCCCACGCACACCACCAGCGGTCCCGCGCCGAACGCTGGCCCAGTGCCGGACGCCGGTTCCGCGTCGTACGCCGGTTCCGCGTCGGAAGCGGGGCGGTCCGGGCCCGGCGGGCGGAAGCGCTCCAGGTCGATGCCGTTGGGGACGACGGTCCAGGGCGCCTGGACGCCGCTCCGCCGCCCGGTCTCGCGCTCCGCTGCGCTGACGCAGACGACTCGCGCGGTCCAGCGCGCGGCGAAGCGTTCCCAGCGCAGCGCCAGCCGAGCGGTGCCGCCGCCGACGGCCTCGAAGGACCAGGCGTGCGGCTGGAAGACGGTGGGCACCCGGCCGCGCACCGCGAGCCGGGCCGCCAGACCCGCCTTGGCGCTGTGCGCGTGCAGGACGTCCGGACGGGCGGCGGCGACCACGGTCGCCAGGCGGCGCACCTCGCGTACCAGGCCGGGACCGGGGGAGCGGGACGCCCGCCAGGGGAGTACGGCGCACCCGACGCCGGTCAGCGCGTCGGCCAGCGGCCCGCCGGGCGGGCAGGCCACGGAGACCTCCATACCGGCGGCGACCTGGGCGCGCGCGAGGTCGGTGACGACCTGGGCCACGCCGCCTTCGACAGGTTGTGTCACGTGCAGCACGCGCGCGGAACGGCCCAGGGATTGCGCCATGACCCATGTCCCCTTCTGGGGTGTCGAAGGAAAATAAGAAAGTCGTATTTATTAACCGTTCTTCTCTCGCCCTGTATCGCCTGAGCGAGGAGAAAGCAAGAATAGCCACACGAGATCATCTGGTCCTGGATCGAGACGTGTGTCGGATTAGTGGAAAGGTGTGACCTTCGGTCATCCGGGATGTCTGTCACCCGAACGGGTGCGCAACTCCTCGCCAGCTAGACCGTTGCTCCAAAAGTCAGGGTTAAGCCTTGGCCGAGAACATCCATCCTCCGAGGAGTAAATTCATGTCGCGTACCGTGAAGGCCATCGCCTTCTCCGCCGTGGCCGCCGCCGCTCTGGCCGGGTCCACCGGCGTCGCCGCCGCCGACGCTGGCGCGCAGGGCACCGCCGCCCACTCGCCCGGCGTGCTCTCGGGCAACGTCATCCAGGTGCCCGTCCACGTCCCGGTCAACGTCTGCGGCAACACCGTGAACGTCATCGGGCTGCTGAACCCGGCGTTCGGCAACACCTGCGTCAACGACTGATCCGACGCACTCCGCCCCTTCCGCAGCCGCCCTCTCCAGGGGCGGCTGCTCCCGTTTGCGGGCCCTGTCTGCCCCGGATGGCCGTCACCCGGTTGCATGGTGAAGTCATCACTCGCACGGTGATCTCAAGATCGGACAAAACACCGAAAAGGAGACACCATGCCCGTCCTACCCGTACGGCGCCTAGCGACTTCGGCGCTGTGCGCGACACTCTTCCTCGGTGCGGCCGCGCCAGCGATCGCGGCCGAGGACAGCGTCGATCGCTCTCGCCGCACGGAGACGCAAGGCGCCCCGGTTCCCGGAGCGGATCGCCTGCTCGAACAGACCGAAACCCTCGGGGGCGTGGGCGACGTCCTCAAGCCGGTCACCGACCTGCTGGGCCAGGCGCTCAAGGCCGACGACGGGCAGCTGCCCGAGGCGGACGCGGAGCAGCTCGCCGAAGCGGTCAAGCAAGCCATCGATGCGGTCAAGGGCCAGGTCCCGGAGGTGCCAGAGGTCCCCGAGGCGCCTGAGGTACCCGAGACGCTTGAGGTACCCGAGACGCCTGAGGCCCCTGAGGCCCCTGAGGTCCCCGAGGCGCCTGACGTGCCGGACACCACGCTGCCCGGCGACGCGAAGAACGCCGCGAGGAACATGGCCCCGGTCGACCTCCAGGACGAGGCGCTGGACGCGCTCCTGGCCGCGGTCGAGGCCCTGGTCGAGTCGGTGACGTCCGGTGATGTCGCCGAGGTCGCCACGCAGGTGCCCGTCGTGCTGACCGGCCTGGTCAACTTCGTCGTGGCCACGCTGCTCGGCGGCGTACTGCCCGCCCCGGACCTGCCGGGCCTGCCCGACCTGCCGGAGCTCCCGGTGGACGCCCCCGAGCTGCCCGAGACGCCGGAGCTGCCGGTGGACACCCCCGAACTCCCGGTGGACGCCCCCGAGCTGCCCGTTCCCGGCCTCCCGTAGCGCCTCGGCGCCCGCCCGCCGCGTCGGCCTTCGGGCCGGCGCGGCGGGCTTTTATATGAAAGTCCGCCGCCTGACACGCGGGCGCGGCGAGAAATTCCGCGCCTCAGGGTTTCCGTAGCCGATGACGCTCGTTGAGCAGGAGGAAGCGAGACAGCGGGCATGTGAAATGTCCCGAATGGCGATTCTCATGGGTGACGCATTGTCGCCGAAGAAAGGAAAACGATGAAGGCTCTGAAGGCCGCTGCCGTCGTCGCAGGCTCCCTGGCCATTTCCGGTGCCGCCGCCCCCGCCTTTGCCGCGGACCTCACGCCGACGAGCCTCAACGGTGCGCTGGAGACCCTCGCCAGCCCGGCAGCCCTCGAACAGGCCCAGCTGGTGCACACCGACGCCCTCGACCCGCAGGACGCGAATTCCCTGGTGAACACCGTCACGGACGCGACGGGCGACCTGGACGTCGGCGGCCCGAACTCCCCCACCGCCCTCCTCGGCGGCCTGCCGCTCTCCAAGTAATCACCTCACCTCAAACGTCCGGGCGTGTTTCTGTGCTCAGTGCACGGCCCGGCCCCATAAGGTACGGAAATCCGTACGGGAATCCTGTAAGGAAGGTTTGGAAATGAATTCTGTCAAGAAGGCCGCCGTGGTCGTCATGGGCGCCGGGCTCGCCGCGGGCGCCGCCGCCGGTACCGCGTTCGCCGACGCGGGCGCGCAGGGCGCGGCCGTGCACTCGCCGGGCGTCGGCTCCGGCAACGTCGGCCAGATCCCGGTCCACATCCCGATCAACGTGTGCGGCAACACCGTCAACGGCATCGCGGCCCTCAACCCGACCTTCGGGAACACCTGCGTCAACGACTGAGACGGGTGCGCGATTTCCGGGCTTCGGTCGCCGGGTAAAGAAGGCTGGTCTGGTGGAACTCGTTCCGCTGAACCAGCCTTCGGCGTTTGAGCCAACCGGGTGACATTTTCGCGGGCGGGCCGCGCCGCGTGGCTAGGCTGCCGACGTGACTTCAACGCCGAGCACCGACACCGCATTTCAGCCCGCAGACCTGGGAACTCTCGCCGTCATTTCCTGGAGCGGCGAACATCCCGAAGAGGAGAAGGACATGCCCTTCCTCCTCGCCTACTCCCTGGGCGACGGTCCGGGAGGCCCCGAAGCCTCCGCCCGAGCGGTCCACGCACTGCTGAGCCAGACCGGACTGCCGGTCGGCGGCGATGTCCAGGACGGCGCGGACCAGCCCAGCTTCCCCGTGTCGCTACTGGTCCAGGCGGGGCAGGCCGTCATCACCATGCCGTATCTGAACGCCCAGTGCGTGGTGCCGCCGGAGTGGCTCCGCGCGGTCGAGGACCGCGGTTACGCCTACTTCGTGTTCACCACGCGCCCCTGGCCCGACGCGACGCCCGGTCAGCCGGTGACCGAGGAACAGCTCGCGCGGTTCGCGGGCGACGAGGAGACCCTCATCGCCGCGGCCCACTGCCGCCTCCCGGTACGGGAACTGCGCGGCTGAGCGACCGTCAGCCGAGCCGTCAGCAGAGCCGTCAGCAGAGCCGTCCGTATTAGTGCGGTCGGGGGAATTCTGCACTGATGTCGCGATCCGGGTCGTTAGCCCAGGTACGGCCACAACACGCAACGCCGAAAGGGTCCGTGCCCGAGATGAACATGAAAGCCAAAGGGGCGATCGCCGCACTGGTGAGCTCCGTCGCCGCGGCCGCCGGAGCCGGCTCCGCCGTCGCGGCGGAGCAGGTCCCCGTATCCGTTCCGCTGTCCGGAGTGGAGCACGCCCTGCACATGGAGGCCCCGAAGCTCAGCACCGGGGTGCCGCTCCCGATCCCCGGCGCCCCTGAGGGCCCGCGGTATGTGGAGGGGCAGCTGCTGCCGGACCAGGTGCTGCCGCAGCTGCCGATCAGCAGTGAGCTGCCCGCGACCGAGGCGGTGGCCCCGCTGCCGCAGCTGGTGCCGTCCGAGACCGTGGACCACCTCGGTCTGGTCACGGACGGCTCCGACGTCGCGGCCCGCACTCCGGGGGCCTCGGTGAACCCGCCGCTCACGGGCCCGCTGCGGAACCGCTTCGGACTGCCGGATCTGGTCATGCCGCAGGCGGCCCTGGAGACCCCGGCGCTCCAGTCCCAGCCGGGCGCCGAACTGGGCGTCAGCTAGGGCCGGACAGGCCTGGGGCCTGCCGGGCGGCGCCCCTCGGGCCCTGGCGAACCTCGGGGCCGGACGCACCTCCGCGTCCGGCCTCCGTCACCAAGGCGTCGGGGGCGGGACGGCAGACCAGCCGAGACCGTGAGGAGACCACCGCACTGACTACCGACCGGCGCGAACGTTCCGCGACTCCCGAGGCTCCCGAGGCTCCTGCGGCACCCGCGACTTACGTCACCCGCCGCAGCGCGCTGCTCGTCGCGCTCGGCGTCGTACCCGCCGCTGTCGCGGTCACCGTGACAGCCGTGCACCGCTCGTCGCGGTCATCCGGCACCGGCACCGGCCCCGAGGCGCGCGTACTGGCGGGCCCGGAAGACGAGGGCTTCGACGAGGTCTATCAGGGCCGACGCATCCGCGGCGCCCCGAGCACCGGCCGTACGGCGGCCACACCGGGCTCCTGGCAGGTCACCGTCGACGGCCGCCCGCTGCACCTGATGCGGCGCGCCGACGACACGTATATGAGCGCCGTCGACCACTACGCGGCGTACCCGACACCGCTGGCGGCCACCCGCGCGGCCGTCGACGAGCTTCGCGGTCAGCCGCTGCGGCTGCACACCAGCTGAGAGAGACGAAGGAGCGCGAGCGGACGTGGCGTACATACGGCAGAACCAGAGGACGCTCAGCGCCGCGCAGAAGAAGCGGTTCGTGGACGCCGTGCTCGCGATCAAGCGCAGGGGCGAATACGACGACTTCGTGCGGATGCACATCGAGTTCTATGTGAGCGACGGCGACGGCGGGCTGCGCGTGGCCCATATGACGCCCTCCTTCCTGCCCTGGCACCGCCGGTTCCTGCTGGAGTTCGAGCGGGCGCTGCAACGCGTGGATCCGGGGGTGTCGGTGCCGTACTGGGACTGGACGGCGGACCAGTCGCCCACCGGGTCCCTGTGGGCGCCCGACTTCCTGGGCGGCAACGGCCGCCGCTCCGACCGGCAGGTGACGACCGGGCCCTTCGCCTACCGGAACGGGGGCTGGACCATCACCGAGTCGGTGTCCGAGGCAGAGTTCCTCACCCGCGACTTCGGCCGCCCGCACGACCCCCTGGACCTGCCGACGCCCGCCGAGCTGGCCTGGGCGATGGACGACCCGCGCTATGACGCCGACCCGTGGAACTCGCTGAGCCGTACCGGCTTCCGCAACAAGCTCGAAGGCTGGACGTCCGGCTCGGGCAACGCCCGGTTCCGCAACCACAACCGGGTGCACCGCTGGGTGGGCGGCCATATGCTCGGCGCCGCGTCGGTCAACGACCCGGTGTTCTGGCTGAACCACGCGTTCGTCGACCTGTGCTGGTCGCGCTGGAGCGAGCGGCACGGCGCCGCCGAGCCGTACCTGCCGACCCGGCACCCTCCGCTCGGCCTTCCGCAGCACGGGCGGATCGTCGCGGCGCGCGAGTCGATGCCGCCGTGGGACGTACGACCGGTCGATCTGCTCGAACACCGGTCGGTGTACCGGTACGACGCGTGACAAAGCCCCCCAGCGTGGCACGCTGGGGGGCTTTTCGAGGTGCTCAGGCGCCGTAACCCTTGTCGCCGCCGTCGCCGTTGTGGCCGTCGCCGCTGTTGTGGTCGCCGCCGTTTCCGTCGCCGCTGTTGTGGTCGCCGTCGTTCCCGTTGCCGCTGTTGTGGTCGCCGCCGTTCCCGTAGCCGCCGTCGTCGCCGTTCCCGCCGTCGTCGCCGTTCCCGTTGTCCATGCCGTCGCTGACGTTCAGGCAGGTGTTGCCGAAGGCCGGGTTGAGGCCCGCGATGCCGTTCACGGTGTTCCCGCACACGTTGACCGGGATGTGGATCGGAACCTGCAGCAGGTTGCCCGACAGAACACCGGGCGAGTGCATGGCCTCGCCCGAGGCACCGGCGTCGGCCGCGGCCAGGCCGGCGCCGCCGAGCACCACAGCACCCGTGCCGAGAGTGACAGCGGCTGCCTTCGCGATGCGTGACATCACGTTCTCCTTTTGCTTGGCAGGTGCGGCTGCGTTCTCGCGGCCGCTCGGCTGTTCAACGGCCTCCCAAGCGGCAGGTAACGGCTGTGACAGGTACGCATGCGGCAAACCGGTCAGATTACCTCTGTCGGCGGCCCCTAATGGCCCTATTGGCCCTACCGGCGCTACTGGTCGCGCTCGTCCCGTTCCGCGGCCTCCGCCTCGGCCTGCTTGGCCCGCACCTCGGGGTCGAGCGTGGACTGGCCGCTGCCGTCGACCGAGGACAGCCGGGCGCCTTCGGAGGCCTCGGTCATCTCCGTGGGCGCGGGCGGCTCGACCAGCCAGTCCGGGTTGGCCTGCCGGTCCCACCACCGCCAGGCGGCGAACGCGGCGGCGCCCAGCACTCCGACGACGGCCAGCCGCTTGGCTGCCCGTCCGGCCCTGGCCCGGCGTTCGTGACGGCGTACGAGTCGCTGGATCTCCTTGGCCGAGACCTCGCCGCGCAGCGCGGCGAGCGCGGCGGTGCCCCGCGCCGCCGCCGCGCTGGCGGCGGGCTGGGCGGCGGCCACCGCGTGCTCGACCCGCGGCCGGGCCGCCGCGGCGGCGCTGCGGGCCGCGTCGCGGGTCCGGCAGGCGGCCTGGTCCACCTTGGGCGGCACATGAGCACGCGCCTGCTCCACACGGTGGGCGAGATGCGCGTCGTACTGGACGCGCGCCTGCTCGGCGGCCTGGTGCGCGGCGTCGCTCACCTTGGGAGCGAGCCGTGCGCGTGCCTCGTGTGCGTAGAGCGCCGCGCGGTCCCTGGCGGTCTCGGCATAGGGCACCACTGCCTCCGCAGCGTGGCGCACGCTGTCCTTCGCCGTACTGGTCGCGGCGCGCGCGCTGTCCTTGCGGGTCACGGGATCACCTTCCTCGTCGGTGCCGTACGGGGAGCTTGTGGACGACAATGCCACGGAACCGCTCGGTACGCGTCTCTTCGGCGGCGATGGGGCCTTCTCCTCCGTACGCCCCGATCCGTGCGAGGATGCGGGAAGCCGGAGCAGGCGCCGGAGCAGGCGCCAGGGAAGACGACGGAAGGCACATCGTGGCTGAGCAGCTCTACGCCACCCTGAAGACCAGCCAGGGCGACATCGAGGTACGGCTTCTGCCGTACCACGCGCCCAAGACGGTCAGGAACTTCGTGGAGCTCGCCAAGGGCGAGCGCGAGTGGACCCACCCGGCGACCGGGAAGCGGTCCACGGACAAGCTCTACGACGGCACGGTCTTCCACCGGGTGATCGGCGGCTTCATGATCCAGGGCGGCGACCCGCTGGGCAACGGCACGGGCGGCCCCGGCTACGAGTTCGCGGACGAGTTCCACCCGGAGCTGGCCTTCGACAAGCCGTACCTGCTGGCGATGGCCAACGCGGGACCGGGCACCAACGGCTCCCAGTTCTTCATCACGCTGGCCCCGACCGGCTGGCTGAACCGCAAGCACACCATCTTCGGCGAGGTCACGGGCGACGCGAGCAAGAAGGTCGTGGACGCCATCGGCGGCGCCCAGACCAATCCGCGCACCGACCGCCCGGTCAATGACATCGTCATCGAGTCGGTCGTGGTCGAGACCCGCGAGAGCTGAGCGCGTACGGGTTTCCCCAGGGGAACCAATCCGCCCCGCTCATCCGTAAGGATGGACGGGGCGGCGTTCGTGTTGAGCCGCCGCCGACCGGAGACGTCGAGGGGACCGTGATGGAGCAGGCGCCAGGGAGTCCACAGGGTGCGCGGAGCGGGCTGCCCGGCTGCTACCGGCATCCGGAGCGCGAGACGGGCGTCCGCTGCACGCGCTGCGAGCGGCCGATCTGCCCGGAGTGCATGGTGGACGCGTCCGTCGGCTTCCAGTGCCCTGTCTGTGTGCGCGAGGGGTCGGGCACCGGGCACGCGCCGACGGCCAACCGGCCGCGCACGCTCGCGGGCGGCACGGTCGCCGCCGACCCGCGGCTGGTCACGAAGATCCTGCTCGGGATCAATGTGGCGATGTTCGTCGCGATCCACTCGGTCGCGACGCTGCTCAACGACGTCGAGCTGATCGGTCTCGCCTGGGATCCCGAGGTAGGGGCGGTGGTCGGCGTCGCCGACGGTCAGTGGTACCGCCTGGTGACCTCGATGTTCGCGCACGAGCAGATCTGGCACATCGGCTTCAACATGCTGGCGTTGTGGTGGATCGGCGGCCCGCTGGAGGCGGCGCTCGGCCGGGCCCGCTACCTCGCGCTGTATCTGATCTCCGGCCTCGCGGGCAGCGGTCTGACCTATCTGCTGGCCGCCGCCAACCAGCCCTCGCTCGGCGCGTCCGGCGCGGTCTACGGCCTGTTCGGCGCGACCGCCGTGCTGATGCGCCGCCTCAACTACGACATGCGCCCGGTGCTCGCGCTCCTCGCGATCAACCTGGTCTTCACCTTCACCATCGCCAACATCGCCTGGGAGGCACACGTCGGGGGCCTGGTGGCGGGCGTCGCCCTCGCCTACGGGATGGTGCACGCACCGCGCGAGCGCCGCACCCTGGTCCAGGTCGGCACATGCGCGGCGGTCCTGCTGGCGGCGGTGCTGACCGTGGTGCTGCGGACCGCCCAGCTCACCTGATCAGCTCACCTGATCGGCCCACCTGGCGAGATGCTTGTCCACGGGCCGAGAGGCAGTTGTCCACAGCCTGTCCCCGAGCCTGTGCACGGTGTGGGGAACGACTTCGCCCCTTGCCGCTGACCTGGGTTTACCCAGGAAGGGCAAGGGGCGAACGAGTGTCCGGTGCGCGCGCGATCCGTCATACCGGTGTCAACCGGCGAGGAGTTATCCACAGATCGTAGTAAGTTATCCACACGGGTCCACGCGGCTCCTGTGGACACTCTGTGGACGGCTACTTCCACTGCGTGGAGACGCCGAACCCCGCCGCGATGAAGCCGAAGCCGACCACGATGTTCCAGTTGCCCAGGGCCTCGACGGGCAGACTGGTGTCCGTGACGTAGAAGACGACGATCCAGGCCAGCCCGACCAGGAAGAGCGCCAGCATCACCGGCGCCACCCAGCTGCGGTTGGTCAGCTTCACGGCGGCCGCCTGCTTGGACGGCGGCGGGGTGTAGGCGTCCTTCTTCTTGCGGATACGTGACTTCGGCACGAGGGGGCTCTCCTGTCGATGCGCTGCATGGCCGCGCGGGAACGGTGTCGGGAACGGTGTGTCGGCTGGCGCCGGTCAGGCGCGACGGGGGATCCGTGCTCCCCCGAGCGTCCGTTAGCGTAGTACTTTCGCGGCACCGTAAGGAGTAAGGGTACGTTGAGCAATCCCGCCGACTCCCCCGACCCGGACACCAGGCCTGCCCGCCGGTTCGGCGGACGCCCGGTGCGGGTGCTCACCGCCGCCGTCTTCGCGCTCGCGGGGCTCATCTTCGCCACCAGCTTCAACACTGCCAAGGGTACGAACATCCGGACGGACGCGTCGATGCTGCGGCTGTCCGATCTGATCCAGGAGCGCAGCGACAGGAACGGCGACCTGGAGCAGTCCAACGGCGCCCTGCGGGACCGGGTCGATGCGCTCACCGCGGGCCAGAAGGGCAGCACCGAGGCCGAGAAGGCCAGGCTCAAGGCGCTGGAGAAGGCCGCGGGCACCCAGTCGCTCAAGGGCCAGGCCGTCACCGTGACCCTCACGGACGCCCCGCCGGACGCCACCGCCAGGCTCCCCGGCTACCCCGAGCCACAGCCCAACGACCTGGTCATCCACCAGCAGGATCTTCAGGCCGTGGTGAACGCCCTGTGGGTGGGCGGGGCCGAGGGCATCCGGGTCATGGACCAGCGGCTGATCTCCACCAGCGCCGTCCGCTGCGTCGGCAACACCCTGATCCTCCAGGGCCGCGTCTACTCACCGCCGTACAAGGTCACCGCGGTCGGCGACCCCGGCAAGCTCAAGAAGGCACTCGCCGCGTCGCCCGCGATCCAGAACTACATGGTGTACGTCAACGCCTACGGGCTCGGCTGGGAAGTCGACGACCACAAGGCGATGACTCTGCCCGGCTACTCGGGCACAGTAGATCTCCAGCACGCGAAGCCTGTGGAGTAGGCAGGGCGTCAGGGCGGGGGTGGCTGGCCGGTGTCGGTGCGAGCGGTCGTCAGGACCCTCAGCGAGCTGTGCGTCACCGTCGGCGCCGTGATCGTGCTGTTCGTCGTCTACGTCGTGTACTGGACCGGGGTACGGGCCGACAGCGCGATGGACGGCCAGCTCGACCAGCTCCAGGACCGCTGGTCCCAGGGCAGCGTCGCCACGCCCCCCGGCGACGCCACAGCCACCGACGACCGGCCCGTGCCCGAGCCGCCCCCGCCGCCCGCCTACCGGGACGGCGAGCCCTTCGCCGTCATGTACATCCCCCGCTTCGGCGACGACTGGAGCAAACCGGTCCTGGAGGGCACCAAGACCGGAACCCTGAGAAAGGGCCTGGGCCACTACGCCGAGACCGCCCCGCTCGGCGAGCGGGGCAACTTCTCCGTCGCGGGCCACCGCCGCACCTACGGCGACCCCTTCAAGGACTTCCCGAAGCTGCGCCCCGACGACGCCGTCGTCCTCACCGACGGCACCACCTGGTTCACGTACCGCGTCGCGAACAAGCCCTACAAGACCGTCCCGACCGATGTCGCGGTGGTCGACCCGGTGCCCGAGAAGTCGGGCTTCACCGGGCCGGGCCGCTACCTCACGCTGACGACCTGCGAGCCGGAGTGGGGCAGCAGCCACCGGCTGATCGTCTGGGCCCACCTCGACGCGACCCAGCCCGTCGAGCGGGGCAGGCCGAAGGCGCTGCGCGGCTGACCCTCGGACACCGGCCACGGGACCACCCCCCGCCCCGTACTCTGGTGACCGCACAGGCGGACAGCGGACCGAGGAAGCAGACGGGCCGAGGAACGGGCAGAGGAAAGGGGCTACGGACAGTATGTACGGCTGGATCTGGCGGAAGCTGCCGGGCAACGCGGCGATCAAGGCGGCCATCTCGCTGCTGCTCATCCTCGGCGTGGTCTACGCGCTCTTCCAGTACGTCTTCCCGTGGGCGGAGCCGCTGCTTCCCTTCAACGACGTGACGGTGGACCAGTGAGCGCGCGCATCCTCGTCGTCGACAACTACGACAGCTTCGTCTTCAACCTGGTCCAGTACCTGTACCAGCTGGGCGCCGAGTGCGAGGTCGTCCGCAACGACGAGGTCTCCACCGCGCACGCCCAGGACGGCTTCGACGGCGTGCTGCTGTCGCCCGGACCCGGCACGCCCGAGCAGGCCGGGGTCTGCGTCGAGATGGTCAGGCACTGCGCGGCCACCGGGGTCCCGGTCTTCGGGGTCTGCCTCGGCATGCAGTCGATGGCGGTGGCGTACGGCGGTGTGGTGGACCGCGCGCCCGAGCTGCTGCACGGCAAGACCTCCCCCGTGACGCACGACGGCGTCGGCGTCTTCGCGGGGCTCCCCTCGCCCTTCACGGCGACCCGGTACCACTCGCTCGCCGCCGAGCCGGGCACGGTGCCCGCCGAACTGCGGGTCACCGCCCGTACCGACGACGGCATCATCATGGGGCTGCGCCACCGTGAGCTGCCGGTCGAGGGCGTCCAGTTCCACCCGGAGTCGGTGCTCACCGAGCACGGCCACCTGATGCTCGCCAACTGGCTGGCCGAGTGCGGCGACACGGGCGCGGTGGCGCGCTCTTCCGGGCTGGCCCCGGTGGTCGGCAGGGCCTCGATGTGACGCCCGCCCGCCCCGGAAGCGATCCCGAGTTCCCGTACTCGCACGGCGCGTACGGGGAACCGGGCACTTTCGAGGCGGCCGTCGAACAGCTGGCCGATCCGCTGAGCGACCCGCTTCCCGGCCAGCAGCCGACCCAGGATCCGGCTCCGGAGGAGTGGTACGCCCCGCAGGCCTACCAGCAGCAGTGGTACGGGGACGAGCGGTACCAGCAGCCACAGCCGTACGAGCAGCAGCCGTACGAGGCGCGGTACGAGGCGCGGTACGACGAGCCCCCGCAGCCGTACTACGAGCCGCTGCCGGAGCCCGTACCGGAGGAGCCCGCCCCGGAGCCGATCCCGGAGCCGGTCCCGGAGCCCGCGCCGGAGCCTGTGCGGCGCGCCCCCGGCTCGCGGCTGGAGGCCCGCCGGGCTGAGCGGGCCAGGCGGCCGGGTCCCGCCGTGGTCGCCAGCCGCGTGCTGGGGGAACTGTGCATCACCTTCGGCGCGCTGATGCTGCTGTTCGTCACGTACCAGCTGTGGTGGACCAACATCGCCGCCGACATCGAGGCGGGCAAGGAGCGCGACCGCATCCAGCAGAGCTGGGCGGACGGCGCGGGCAAGCCGGACGCCTTCGAGCCCGGCCAGGGCTTCGCGATACTGCACATCCCCAAGCTGGACGTCGTCGTCCCGGTGGCCGAGGGCATCAGCAAGAAGGGCGTCCTGGACCGCGGCATGGTCGGGCACTACGCCGAGGACGGCCTCAAGACCGCGATGCCCGAGGACGAGCAGGGCAACTTCGCGGTCGCCGGACACCGCAACACCCACGGCGAGCCGTTCCGTTACATCAATCGGCTCAAGCCGGGCGATCCGATCGTCGTGGAGACTCGAGACACGTACTACGTCTACGAGATGGCGAGCATCCTTCCGCAGACGAGCCCGAGCAATATCGACGTCATCGCCCCGGTGCCCAAGCAGTCCGGCTTCACCGAGCCGGGCCGCTACCTCACCATGACCACCTGCACCCCCGAGTTCACCAGTACGTACCGGATGATCGTCTGGGGCAAGATGGTCGAGGAGCGGCCCCGTGACGAGGGCAAGCCGAAGGCGCTCGTACGCTGAGCGCGACCGGACAGCGGCACGAGAAGCGGGGCGAGAAGCGATGGCAGCGAGCACCGAGCAGGAGGAGCGGGCCGACGACGGCCTGACGCCCGCACCGAGACGGCGCTCACGCCGCGACGCACTCCTCACGGCCGTCAGCGTCTTCGGCGAGCTGCTGATCACCGCGGGCCTGGTACTCGGCCTCTTCGTCGTCTACTCGCTGTGGTGGACCAACGTCCTGGCTGACCGCGAGGCGAAGAAGCAGGGCGACGAGGTGCGCGAGACCTGGGAGGAGTCGGGTCCCGGTGAGCTGGACACCAAGGGCGGCCTCGGCTTTCTGCACGTCCCGGCGATGGGCGAGCGGAACATCCTCGTCAAGAAGGGCACCGGCACCGAGGACCTCAACGACGGCACCGCCGGGTACTACACCGAGCCGGTCAAGTCCGCGCTGCCGCAGGACGACAAGGGCAACTTCACGCTGGCCGCGCACCGCGACGGGCACGGCGCGAAGTTCCACAACATCCACAAGCTCAAGGACGGCGACTCGATCGTCTTCGAGTCCAAGGACAAGTGGTACGTCTACAAGGTCTTCGCCAAGCTGCCGTCCACCAGCAAGTACAACGTGAACGTGCTGAAGCCCATCCCCGAGGGCTCGGGCAAGAAGCAGGCCGGGCGGTACATCACGCTCACCACCTGCACCCCGATCTACACCTCCAAGCACCGCTACATCGTGTGGGGCGAACTGGAGCGCGTCGAGAAGGTCGACAGCGACCGGACCCCACCGGCCGAGCTGGGCTGAGCCCCCAGGAGTCCCAGGGGGCTCAGTAGCCCAGCCCAGCCCAACCCAGCCCAGCCGAGCCCGGCCTTGAGGCTCAGCCTCCTATGCCGCCGAAGAGGCCGCTCTGCTCCTGGCCGTCCGGCTGCTGCTGGCCGCCGGTCGTCCGGAGGATGACCCGCTGGCCCGGCTGCACCTTCTTGCCCGCGCGCGGGTTGCTCAGCACGACGCGGGCGTTGTCGTCCTGCGGGCCGTCGATGCGGGCGAGCTGGAGCTGCCTCTGCGCGAGGATCTGCTTCGCCTGGCCGAGGGGGACGCCGGTGAGCTGGGGCATGTCGAACTTCCCGTCGCCGGGCTCGTTGTCGTCCCCGCCGTCGTCGCCGTCCTGGTCGCCGTCGTTGTTCTGCTCCGGTGCCTTGGCGATCTTGACATTGACCGTCGTGTCGGGGTCGACGTCGTTGCCGCCGGGGAACTGCTGCTCGAAGATCTTGCCCTCGGGCTGCGCCTCCGACTCCTCCTGGGTCTGGGTGCCCAGGACCAGGCCCTTGGCTTCCAGGGCCTCCTTGGCCTGCTGCGGGGTCATGCCCAGCAGGTTGGGGACGGTGACCACCTGCTTCGCCATGGCCACGGTCAGGGTGATCTCGGAGCCCTTCTCCAGCTCGGTGCCGGACTTCGGATCCTGCTCAAGGACTTCGCCGGGGGTGACCGAGCTCTCCTTCTTCTCGATCGTGACCGTGAACTCGTAGTCCTTGCCCTCAAGCTTGGCCCTGGCGTCGTCCTCGGTGTCTCCGATGACGCTCGGCACCGCGACCTTCGGCGCCCCGGTGGAGACCACCACCTGGACGACGCTGTCCTTCTCGACCTCGCCGTTCTCGGGGTTCTGGCTGCAGATCTTGCCCTCGGCCTGGTTCTCGCAGGGCTTGTCCGTGCGCTGGAGCTTCACTCCGCCGTTCTCGGCCTGGCGTTCGGCAGCCGCGTACTCCTCGCCGATGAAGTTCGGCACCGCGACCAGCCCGTCGTCGGCCTTCTTGTCGCCGAACACCCACATACCGATGGCGATCGCACCGGCCAGCACCAGCACGGCCGCCGCGATCAGCAGCGCCGTGGAACCGCCGCCGCCCGACTTCTGCTGGCGGCGGCGCGGCTGCTCGTCGTAGCCGTAGCCGCCGTCGTCCGGGTTGGCCGGGGGCAGCATCGAGGTCTGCTGGGCGGCGTGCTGCTGGGGCAGCATCGCCGTCTGCTGCTCGTCGGGGTACTGGCCGCCGCCGTACGCGGCGGCCGCGCCCATCGCCGCGGCCGCCGCCACCGGCTGGCCGTCCAGGCTCGCCTCGATGTCGGCGCGCATCTCGTCCGCCGACTGGTAGCGGTAGTCCGGGTCTTTGACCAGGGCCTTCAGGACGATGGCGTCCATCGAGGGGGTGATCTCGGGGTCGAAGACACTCGGCGGCTGGGCCTCTTCGCGGACATGCTGGTAGGCGACCGCGACCGGCGAGTCGCCGACGAACGGCGGGCGCACGGTCAGGAGTTCGTACAGCAGACAGCCCGTGGAGTACAGGTCGGACCGGGCGTCGACCTGCTCGCCCTTGGCCTGCTCGGGCGAGAGGTACTGGGCGGTGCCGATGACGGCCGAGGTCTGGGTCATGGTCATGCCGGAGTCGCCCATGGCGCGGGCGATGCCGAAGTCCATCACCTTGACCTGGCCGGTGCGGGTCAGCATGACGTTCGCGGGCTTGATGTCGCGGTGGACGATCCCGGCCCGGTGCGAGTACTCCAGCGCCTGGAGAATGCCGATGGTCATCTCCATCGCGCGCTCGGGGAGCAGCTTCCGCCCGGAGTGCAGCAGCTCGCGCAGCGTGGACCCGTCCACGTACTCCATCACGATGTACGGGATCGAGATGCCGCCGCCCGCGCCGGAGGCGGCGTCGTACACCATGTCCTCGCCGGTGTCGTAGACCGCGACGATCGCCGGATGGTTGAGCGAGGCGGCGGACTGGGCCTCACGGCGGAACCGGGCCTGGAACGACTCGTCGCGGGCCAGGTCGACCCGGAGCGTCTTCACGGCGACGGTGCGGCCGAGGCGGGTGTCATGGGCGAGGTAGACCTCCGCCATGCCACCGCGGCCGAGCACCTGACCCAGCTCGTACCGGCCGCCGAGGCGACGCGGCTCTTCCATAGCTACCTACCAGCCCTCTCCGTCGGTCCCGACCGCACCCATGTGAGGTCCGGCGGTGTGCTGCTTCGGCATACCGTACCGGCCTGATCCGCCGTGATCCGGCCGCAACTGATACCTGATACAGGACCGGTACCACCGTGACCGACGTCACTCGGGGCTGCCTGCGGGCAGCCGTCCGCGTCGGGCCGTGCCTCAGTTCTCGCTAGTTCTCGCTAGTTCCCGCTAGCTCTTGCTGTCGATGACCGCCTTCATCACGTCCTTGGCGATCGGGGCGGCGAGGCCGCCGCCCGTGACGTCGGTGGCGTCGCTGTCCTCGATGACCACGGCGACCGCGACCGGGGCGCCGGTGTCGGTCTTGGCGTACGAGACGAACCAGGCGAACGGCGTGCCCTCGTTGTTCTCGCCGGTCTCCGCGGTGCCGGTCTTGCCGCCGACCGTCACGCCCTTGATCTTGGCGTTGGTGCCGGTGCCCTCGTTGACGGTGGTCTCCAGGGTCTGCTGGAGCTTCTGGGCGTTCGGCTTGGAGAGCGGCTCGCTCAGGCTCTTCGGCGAGGTCTTCTTGACCGTGTCCAGGTTGGGGGCCTTCAGCTCGCTGACCATGTACGGCTGCATCAGCGTGCCGTCGTTGGCGATCGCGGCGGTGACCATGGCCATCTGGAGCGGGGTGGCGCGGGTGTTGTACTGGCCGATCGAGGACATCGCGGTCTGCGAGGGGTTGATATCGGTGGGGAACTCCGACGCCACGGCGCGTACCGGGGTGAACTGCTCCTCGTTGAAGCCGAACTTCTTCGCGGTCTCCAGCATCTTGTCCTTGCCGAGATCCGAGCCGATCTTGCCGAAGACGGTGTTGCAGGACACCCGCATGGCCTCGCGCAGGGAGGCGTCCTCGCAGCTGCTGACGCCGTGGTTGGGCAGCTTGGTCGTGGTGCCCGGCATCTCCCAGGGCTCGGGGGTGTCCGTCTTGGCGTCCACGTCGTCGTACAGACCGTGCTCCAGCGCGGCCGCGGCGGTGACCAGCTTGAACGTCGAGCCGGGTGCGTAGGTCTCGCGCAGCGCGCGGTTGAGCATCGGCTTGTCGGGGTCCTTGGTCAGCCGGTTCCAGGCGTCGCCGTCCTTGTTGGTGCGTCCCGCGAACTCGGACGGGTCGTACGACGGGGTGGAGGCGAGGGCGAGGATCGCGCCGGTCTCGGGGTCGATGGCGGCGACCGCGCCCTTCTTGTCGCCGAGGCCCCGGAACGCGGCTTCCTGGGCCGCGCCGTTGAGGGTGGTGACGACGTTGCCGCCCTCCTCCTTCTTGCCACCGGTGATCATGTCGATGGTGTTGCTGAAGAAGAGGCGGTCGTCGGTGCCGGTGAGGATGCCGTCCTCGAGGTTCTCCAGCTGGCTGGAGCCGAAGACCTGGGACGCGTACCCGGTGACGGGGGCCCACATGGGGCCGTTCTTCCAGGTGCGCTTGTACTTGTAGAAGGTGTCGCTGGTCTCCTTCGAGCCGGTGATGGCCTGGTCGCCGACGATGATGTCGCCGCGCTTGATGCTGTAGCGCTCGATCTCCACGCGCTTGTTCAGCTGGTGCGTGCTCAGCTCGTCGGCGTCGACGTACTGGATCCAGTTGCTGCGGACCAGCAGGGCGAGTATCAGGATGCCGCAGAAGACGGCGATGCGGCGCAGGGGCTTGTTCATGGCCGTACCACCTGGGTCATCTCGGCGTCCGGGGACGGGGCGGGGGAAGGGGCGGGGCGGCGCGCGGTGTCGCTGATCCGGATCAGGATGCCGATCAGCGCCCAGTTGGCGATCACGGACGAGCCGCCCGCCGCGAGGAACGGCATGGTCATGCCGGTCAGCGGGATGAGGCCCATGACGCCGCCCGCCACCACGAAGACCTGGATGGCGAAGGCCCCGGAGAGGCCGATCGCGAACAGCTTGCCGAACGGGTCGCGGGCGGCCAGCGCCGTGCGCACGCCCCGCTCGATGATCAGCGCGTAGAGCAGCAGGAACGCCATGACTCCGGCGAGACCCAGCTCCTCGCCGACGGTGGCGAAGATGAAGTCGGAGTTGGCGGCGAAGCCGATGAGGTCGGAGTTGCCCTGGCCCCAGCCGGTGCCGAGCACGCCGCCGGAGCCGAAGGACATCAGCGACTGGGCGACCTGGTCGCTCTTGGCCAGCGTCTCGTCGGCGAAGGGGTGCAGCCAGGCCTGGACGCGGTCCTGTACGTGGGACGCGAAGCTGGCGACGCCCACCGCGCCGGCGGCGGACATCAGCAGGCCGATGACGATCCAGCTGGTGCGCTCGGTGGCGACGTACAGCATGACGACGAACATGCCGAAGAACAGCAGCGAGGTGCCGAGGTCGGTCTCGAAGACCAGGATCAGCAGGCTGACCAGCCAGATCGTCACGATCGGCCCGAGGTCGCGGCCGCGCGGCAGGTACAGGCCCATGAAGCGGCGGCTGGCGAGGGCGAGGGCGTCGCGCTTGACCATCAGATACCCGGAGAAGAAGATCGCGATGATGATCTTCACGAACTCGCCGGGCTGGATGGAGAACGGGCCCAGGCTGATCCAGATCCTGGCGCCGTTCACCGCCGGGAAGAATATCGGCAGGATCAGCAGCACCAGCGCGACCACCATGGAGATGTAGGTGTAGCGCTGGAGGATGCGGTGGTCCTTCAGCAGCAGCAGGATCGCGGTGAACAGGGCGATGCCGACGGCCGAGTACATCAGCTGTTTGGGGGCGTCCGGGGTGAACTTGCCGAACAGGGTCTCGGCGCGCTGGATCAGCCGCTGGGACTGGTCGAGCCGCCAGATCAGCACCAGGCCGAGACCGTTGAGCAGGGTCGCCAGCGGCAGCAGCAGCGGATCGGCGTACGGGGCGAATCTGCGGACCACCAGGTGGCCGACCCCCGCCAGCAGGCCGAGCCCCGCGCCGTAGCCGAGCATGCCGGTGGGGACCTCGTCGTTGATGGCGAGGCCCACGTTGGCGTAGGCGAAGATCGGGATGAGTACGGCGAACACCAGGAGCGCGAGCTCGGTGTTGCGTCGGCTCGGTGCGCCGATCGCGCCGATGGTGGACGTGTGCGTGGAACCGCTCATGGTGTTGGACAGACCCCCCGCGCCTATTGCTTACCGCAGTTGGCGACGAGCGGCTGTTCGTCCTTGGTGAAGGCGGAGCTCGGCGCGGGGGTCGGGGACGGGGCCTGCGCGGCGTCGCCCTTCGCCTCGTCCTCGGCGTCCTTCTTCGCGTCGTCGCCGGCTCCGAAGCCGTCGGAGCCGCCCGCCTCGCCCTCGTCGGCGCCGGCGTTGTTCTCCCGCTCGGCCTTCTCGTTGGCCTCGTGCTTCTTGCAGGCCGACGCCTGGAGGCTGAGCTCCTTGATCTTCGCCTCGGCGCCCTTGCGGCCGCCCTCGGCGATCGCGCCGCCCTTGACCAGCTTCTGCTGGTACTGCGGGAGGTAGTCCAGCTCGATGTCGGGGTGGTCCTCCTCGACGTCGGAGAGCGACACCCAGGCCAGGTCCTGGCTGATGCCCCGGTAGAGCGCGATGTGGTCGCCGTTGGCGCTCACGTAGTACTGGGTCTGGGTCCAGCGGTGGGCCCCGTACAGGCCGCCGCCGAGCACCGCGAGCGCCAGCAGCGCGTACAGCGTTCTCTTCAGCCACTTGCGGCCGCCGGGCGGGCCCTCGTAGTCCTCGTCGGAGTACGGGCCGAAGCCGCCCTCAGGGGCGTACGCGTCGGGGGCGGCGCTGTCCGGCGGGCCGAAGGCGCCGCTGGGCTGCTCGGGCACCTGGCGGCCGAGACCGGCCGCGCGGCCCGCGGGCGTCTGCATGGCGCCGCTGTCGTGCGACGGGAGCGGGTTCTCGGCGACCGCGCCCACCACGACGGGGGTGTCGACGAGCTGCCCGGCGAGGGTGTCGCCGCTGTCGATGTCCAGGACGTCGGCGACGATCACGGTGATGTTGTCCGGGCCGCCGCCGCGCAGCGCGAGCTGGATCAGCTCCTGCACGGTCTCCTCGGGGCCCTGGTAGCTGGCGAGCGCCTCCTCCATCGTCTGGTGCGAGACCACGCCGGACAGGCCGTCCGAGCAGAGCAGGTACCGGTCCCCGGCCCGTACCTCCCGGACGGACAGGTCGGCCTCGACGTGGTCGGCGCTGCCCAGCGCGCGCATCAGCAGCGAGCGCTGCGGGTGCGTGGTGGCTTCCTCTTCGGTGATCCGGCCCTCGTCGACGAGGCGCTGCACCCAGGTGTGATCCTGGGTGATCTGGGTCAGCACGCCGTCCCGCAGCAGGTACGCGCGGGAGTCGCCGACATGCACCAGGCCGAGCCGCTGGCCGGTCCACAGCAGGGCGGTGAGCGTGGTGCCCATGCCCTCCAGCTGGGGGTCCTCCTCGACCATGACGCGCAGCTGGTCGTTGGCGCGCTGCACCGCGTCGCCGAGCGAGGTCAGCAGGTCGGAGCCGGGAACGTCGTCGTCGAGCTGGACGAGGGTGGAGATCACCTCGGAGCTGGCGACCTCGCCCGCCGCCTGGCCTCCCATGCCGTCGGCGATGGCGAGCAGCCGCGGACCGGCGTAGCCGGAGTCCTCGTTGCCCTCGCGGATCATGCCTTTGTGCGATCCGGCGGCGAAGCGCAGTGACAGACTCATGCGCACCTCGCCTGTCGGCTCCGGGTACATCCGCACGGTGCCCACCCTCCGGTCGGGAGCGTGCCCAGGCCCGTTGTGGGGGCCGCGTCGGCTCGCTCGCTCCGCTCGCGCTTGTTCATGACGTAGTACTACTTCCGCAGCTCGATGACGGTCTTGCCGATGCGGATCGGCGCACCCAGCGGAACTGGCGTCGGCGTGGTGAGTCGGGTCCGGTCGAGATACGTGCCGTTGGTGGACCCGAGGTCCTCGACGATCCACTGACCGTCGCGGTCCGGGTAGATCCGGGCGTGTCTGCTGGAGGCGTAGTCGTCGTCCAGCACGATCGTGGAGTCGTGGGCCCGGCCGAGGGAGATGGTCTGGCCCTGGAGCGCCACCGTGGTTCCGGCGAGAGTGCCCTCGGAGACGACCAGCTTGGACGGGGCGCCCCGGCGCTGCCGACCGCCCCCGCCCTGGCGCGGTGCGGCCGCCGACTGACGGTCCGGCGACTGGCGTGCCTCCGCGCTGCGGCGTCCGGCGCGCTGGGTGACGCGGGTGCCGAACAGGTCGCTGCGGATGACCTGTACGGCCACGATCACGAACAGCCACAGGACGGCCAGGAAACCCAACCGCATGACCGTCAGGGTCAGCTCTGACATTGCCCCCGCTTCACCCTTCGGCTTGCCGGTAAATGATGGTCGTGTTGCCCACGACGATCCGCGAGCCGTCGCGGAGCGTAGCGCGAGTGGTGTGCTGTCCGTCTACCACGATGCCGTTGGTAGACCCGAGGTCCGCGATCGTCGAGGGCGTTCCGGTCCGGATCTCGCAGTGCCGACGGGATACGCCGGGGTCGTCGATCCGCACGTCGGCTTCGGTGCTGCGGCCCAGCACCAGCGTCGGGCGGGAGATCTGATGGCGGGTGCCGTTGATCTCGATCCAGCGCCGCGTCTGGGCGCCTGGCACGGGACTGGCGCCCGGCGGCGGCCCCGCGTGCGGGGCCCTGGGCGCCGCACGGCCGCCCGGCGGCGGGGTCGGGGGCATGGGAGGCGCGCCAGGGGGCGGCTGCGGGGCGCGTCCCGCAGCGGGCGGGGACGTGGGCGCGGCGGACGGCGGGGGTGACTGTGAGGTGCTGGACGCCAGGGTCCTGCTGCGTACCCGGTACAGGCCGGTGTCGAGGTCGTCGGCCTTCTCCAGATGGACCTTGATCGGGCCCATGAAGGTGTAGCGCTGCTGCTTGGCGTACTCGCGGACCATGCCGGAGAGCTCGTCGCCGAGCTGGCCCGAGTAGGGGCTGAGGCGCTCGTAGTCGGGTGCGCTCAGCTCGACGATGAAGTCGTTGGGGACGACGGTCCGCTCACGGTTCCAGATCGTGGCGTTGTTGTCGCACTCGCGCTGTAGGGCGCCGGCGATCTCGACCGGCTGGACCTCGGACTTGAACACCTTGGCGAAGGTGCCGTTGACCAGGCCTTCGAGTCGCTGCTCGAACTTCTTCATGACTCCCATGGGGGCACCTCCTCCGTCGCTGTCACCTTGGTACTGCTTACTGATCGTATCCACGCGTGGGGAAAACGGCTGGTTCCCCTTGTGTGCCCGGCGGCCGGGTGTTGCCTCTCACATGCCCTCCAGGGGGGAGTTTTCATGCGGATCGTAGAGGTGAGCTCAAGCCAGTGTCCCGCACCTGAGGGACTGCCCACACGGGCGGCCGGGTCCCGGTCGGGTCGAGACCGGGTCGCGGCCGTGTCCCGGCCGTGTCCCGGCTGGGTCTTGGCTGGGTCTTGGCTCGGGGCCGTGGTGGCGGCCGCCTGCGGATACGGATGTGAACCCACCCTCCGCAACGTGCTAATCTTCTGGATGTCGAGAGGCGCTCGCCCCCCCCAGCCGGGGCGGACACCGAACGGCGACACCCAATGCGCGGGTGGCGGAATAGGCAGACGCGCTGGATTCAGGTTCCAGTGCCCGCAAGGGCGTGGGGGTTCAACTCCCCCCTCGCGCACCACGACGAAACGGTCGGCATCGTGATCACGATGCCGACCGTTTCGCTATGCCTGGGTGGATCTGGGCTGGTCAGGCGTGAGTGTGCGGTTGGTCACGCAGGGCTGCCAGCGGCTTGAGGGCCGCTGGCAGTCGTTGGTTCGGGATCTTCGGTTGTGTCTCGGGCTCTTGCTGTGACCGGGGTCAGGTCTCGTTCTTGTTCCCGCAGACCTTGTGCGGTGAGCGGGGCACATCATTCGGCGGTGCCTTCGGCGTCGGCGGCCTGTTTGGGCAGGAACAGGTACGGGGGTGCGCTGACGGACGCGTGCGAGCCAGGTTCCTTGTCGATGCGCTTGACGCAACCGGTACCACCGTATTCGTCGACGGTGGAGGCGTGATCGCGTGAAGCTCTGCCGAAGGACTGTCCCGTAACTGCTGGTCACGGAGCTGCCCGGAGTGCGGAAACTGCGTAGCTGCTGAGTTCGCGGTGCGGGTACCGTCCGGTCTCCCGACCTGCCGTACCAGCGGCCTACGTTCAGAGAGCGACGCACATGACCAGCCGGCAAGCAACGACGACCCTGTGGCGCCCCACCGGCTCCAAGGAGCTGGATCTGGTTCGGGAGCTGAACTGGCGTGCGTGGCCGCCCCGGCTGCCTGAGCAGCCGATCTTCTACCCGGTCCTGAACGAGGACTACGCGATCAAGATCGCTCGGGACTGGAACGTGAAGCACGACGGCGCCGGCTTCGTGACTCGTTTTGAGGTCGAGCCGGAGTTCTTGAGCCGGTATCCCGTCCAGCAGGCCGGTGGGCAGACGATACTCGAGCTCTGGGTTCCGGCCGAGGATCTGGACGACTTCAACGCCCACATCGTCGGCGAGATTCAGGTGGTCCACGAGTTCCGCTGAGGCGGGAGGGATGCTGGGGGGGGGCACGCCGGGCCGGTGCGATGATCCCGGCGTGACTGGTGTGATCGACCATGTCGGTCCCATGCTCGCGATGCAGCCGTGCAAGCGGTTTGCTTCGATCCTTGCCGACGGAGAAGGGCCGGACCAGAGGTCGACGCGCTCGAAGGGGGCACGCATTGCTCCTGACCAGCCCGTTTCGCGTGTCTGGGCAGGTGGTGGGAGCTCTTGGCGCCGAGTCCGCGATGAGAGCGCTCCTGGCACAGTAGTGCCGTCGACAACGCAGGAGTACTGCTCGTCCCCCAAGGGAGCGGCCGTTCATGAGTGTTGAGTTCTTCATCACCGCGTTCATCATCGTGGTTTCTCCGGGAACCGGCGCGGTGTACACCGTCGGCATGGGGCTGACTCGTGGGTTCCGCATGTCAGTCGTGGCGGCTTTCGGCTGCACCCTCGGCATCGTTCCGCACCTGGCCGCGGCCATCGCGGGACTGGCCGCGATTCTTCACACCAGCGCGCTGGCCTTCGAGAGCTTCAAGTGGGCCGGCGTCTGCTACCTGCTCTTCCTCGCCTGGCAGACCCTGCGCGAGAAGGGGGCGATGAAGATCGAAGCCGAGGGCGGGACCCAGGCGAGGGACAGGTCGGCAGCGGAGGTCACGTGGACCGCCATTCTGATCAACGTCCTGAACCCGAAGCTGTCCATGTTCTTCTTGGCGTTCCTGCCGCAGTTCGTCCCGGCCGGTAGGACCAACTCCCTGCCGCACATGCTCGAGCTCTCGGCCGTTTTCATGATCATGACGTTTGTGGTGTTCGTGATCTACGGCGCCTTCGCCGCAGCCGTCCGCGACCACATCGTCTCCCGCCCGAAGGTCCTTGCCTGGATGCGTCGGACCTTCGCTGCGGCCTTCGTCGGCCTGGGCTGCCAACTGGCCCTCGCCAGCCGCTGACACCCGGTCTCTCGCCCCGCGTCCCTCTCCCTCCCCTTCTCCCTCTCCTCCCCCTCTCCGTTTTCGGTGGGCTAGTGCTGTGTGGGTGTGCTCGGGAGGGGCTGCTCGGCCCAGATCGTTTTGCCGTGCCGGGTGTAGCGGCTGCCCCAGCGCTGGGCGAGCTGTGCGACCAGATAGAGGCCGCGGCCGCCCTCGTCGGTGAGACGGGCCCGGCGCATCCGGGGCTGGGTGGCGCTGGGGTCGGAGACCTCGCAGGTCAGTTCGCCCGCGCGGATCAGCCGGACCTGGACCGGCCCGCCGGCGTACCGGATCGCGTTGGTGACCAGTTCGCTCAGGACCAGCTCGGTGGTGGAGACGAGTTCCTCCAGGCCCCAGGCGAGCAGCTGCCGGGCCGCTTCCCGCCGTACTCGGGCGACGGCGGCCGGGGTGATGTCCACCGGCCAGACGGCCGTGTCCTCGGCGCGTACGGCGTGGGTGCGGGCGAGCAGCAGGGTGACGTCGTCGGCCAGCTGGTGCACGGGGCGGGCGGAGACGATGGCCCGGCCGAGTTCGCGCAAGGGCGATGCGGTGGCGCCGGGGCGGGCCAGGCGTCGGCTCAGCTCGGCCATGCCCTGGTCGAGGTCGCTGTCGCGCCCCTCGACCAGGCCGTCGGTGTAGAGCGCGAGGACGCTGCCGGGGGCGAGCTCGACCTCGGTCACCTCGAAGGGCAGGCCGCTGACGCCCAGCGGCGGGCCCGGATTCAGGGCCGCGTAGCCGACGGTTCCGTCCGGGCTGGCTACGGCGGGCGGGGGATGTCCGGCGGAGGCCATCGCGCAGCGCCGTGAGACGGGGTCGTAGACGGCGTAGAGGCAGGTGGCGCCGATGGGGTCGGACGGACGGTGGACGGTTGGGTCGGTTGGGTCGGTTGGGTCGGTTGGGTCGGTTGGGTCGACTGGTTCGGTCGGGTCGGTCGGGGCGCTGGGCTCGTCGCGGAACTGGGTGACCAGGTCGTCGAGGTGCACCAGCAGCTCGTCGGGCTCCAGGTCGAGGTCGGCGAGGGTGCGTACGGCGGTGCGCAGGCGCCCCATGGTGGCGGTCGCCCCCAGCCCGTGGCCGACCACGTCCCCGACGACCAGGGCGACGCGGGCGGAGGACAGCGGGATCACGTCGAACCAGTCGCCGCCGACGCCGGTGGCCGTGTCGGCGGGCAGATAGAAACCGGTGGTGGTCACGGCGGCGGTCTCGGCCTGCGCGGGCGGCAGCAGGCTGCGCTGGAGGCCTACGGCGGAGCGGTGCTCACGGGTGTAGCGGCGCGCGTTGTCCAGGGCGAGGCCCGCGCGGGCGGCGATCTCGCGCAGGAGGTCCAGGTCCGCCTGCCGGTAGTCGGACCCGTCCGGGCCTCGGTGTACGGTCACCCGGCCGAGGACGATGCCCCTGGCGCGCAGCGGGGCGGTCGCCGAGTCCGAGGTGTGACCGGCCGTCGGCGGCGTCTGGGTTCCGGCTGTGGCGGTTCGGCGCAGTGACGGTCGGCCGTTCTGGTCGGGGGGTGGTTCGTCGCCGGTGAACACCGCCTCCGCGATCTCCACCACGGCGAAGTCGGCCAGTCCCGGCACCAGCACGGCGGCCAGTTCCTCGCTCGTGCCGACGACCGAGAGGGAGGTGCCGACGGCCGCCGTGGCGCGGTGCAGCAGCGCCAGGCGCTCGGCGGCGCGGCGAGTCTCGCTGATGTCGGTGAAGAGGGCGGTGACCCCGAACACCTGCCCGTCGGGGGCCTGGAGCCGGAACGCCGATATGGCCATCACCGCTCCGGTGCGGGGGTCGTCGAGGGTCCGTACCGTCTCCTCCGCGCGGATCAGCGGTCGGCCCGTCCGGAGTACGTCGCGCAGCAGCCGTTCGACGGCGGCGGCGTCCTCGGCCTGGAGGAACTCGCCCAGGCGGCGGCCGCGCAGGTCCGGCCGCAGGCCGGTGTACGGGAGCAGATGGGTGTTGGTCCGCACCAGGTGCAGCTCCTCGTCGAACACGGCGAGGCCGATCCGGTCCTGGAGGAACAGTTCGCGGGTGAACGCCTGGTCCTGCCGCCACCGGGCGACCGTCCCGGAGGGGACCCCGAGCACGAAGTGCCCGGCGGGGGCGTTGGAGGTGGCGGCTTCGGTGGTGGTGGCTTCGGCGGCGGCTTCGGCGGTGGTGAGGGGGAGGACTTGGAAGGCGATGCTCAGCGGCTCGTCCCGGCCGGTGCGTACCACTGCCTCGCCCGACCAGCTACCCGCGCGCCGTCCGGCCAGCAGGCCGGGCCAGCTGTCCGGGTCGGCGAGCAGTTCCCTGACGTGTCGGTCGCGTACGGCGTCCGCCGGGAGCGCGAGGAGCGCCGCGGCCGCGGGTGTCCAGCTGACGACCCGCCCGTCAGGGGCGAGCAGGGCGCCTGCCGTGTCGTCGGTGAACGGGAGCCCACTGCCCTGCGGCGCATGCGGGAGGGCCTCACCGTCCACCTGGCTCTCAGCTCCCTTCATGGCGCCGTCCGCGGGAACCTCTCCATCATCCCGCCGCGCGCACGGGCCGCCAGTCGTGTGCGGCTTCCGGGTTGGAGAGGCCCGGTCGTGGTGGCCTAGGCTGGGCGGGTGACGACCCCGCAAGCCGGCCCGCCCGCATCGGACGAGCCGCGCGCCGAGACCCCGGAGGCGGCCGCGCGGCCCGAAGAGCGGCTGGAGCGGGCCGTACGGGCCGCTGAGCAGGCGCTGATCGAGTACGAGATCGCGATGGAGACCTTCCGGGTCGAGGTGGACAACTTCTCCCGGCTGCACCATCAGAAGCTCGGCCCCATGTACGCGCGGCTGGAGGAGCTGGACGCCCAGATCGCGGAGGCGCGGGCGGCCAGGACCGGGGACGCGGAGGATCTGCGGGTAGCCCAGGAGCTGCGGGCCAGGGTGCTGCCGATGCCGGACGTCGCCGAGCTTTTCGAGGACTGGATGGACTCGGACGGTCTCTCGCCCGAGGCCACGGCGATGCTGACCGATCTGCCGGTGCGCGCCCCGCGGCGGGTGCGGCCGAGCGACGAGGCGCGTCGGCTCTTCCGCGAGCTGGTCCGCCGGGCCCATCCCGACCTGGCGCAGGACGACCGGGAGCGGGAGCGACGGGACGCGTTCATCGTGCGGGTCAACGCCGCGTACGCGCTGGGCGACGAGGCGGGGCTGCGCGAGCTGTCGGATGAGTGGGCCGCCGGGCCGGTGGCCGAGGAACAGGGCCCGAGCAGGACCGAGGAGCTCTATGCACGGCTCGAGTGGCTGGCCGAGCGCAAGGAGCTGATCACGGTGGTCGCGCGGGAGCTGGAGGAGGGCGCGATCGGGTCGATGCTGCGGATGGCGCCGGACGATCCGGACCGGCTTCTGGAGGAGATCGCCGAGCAGCTGCTCGCCCAGGTCGCCGAGCGCGAACGGGAGCTGGCCGAGCTCGTCGCCTAGGGCGTTCAGGCCGCTTAGGCCGCCGCTTAGGGCGCCACTTAGGGCGCTTCGGGTTTTCGGGTAGCGTCGAGGCATGGCTTTTGGATCTGGTATGCCCACGGTCGGCGTCGACGCGCTGGCGGACGGTGACTTCCTGCTGGACGTACGCGAGGACGACGAGTGGCGGGCCGGGCACGCCGCGGGGGCGCTGCATGTGCCGATGAGCGAGTTCGCGGCCCGGTACGGCGAGCTGACCGAGGCGGTGCCGCAGGACGGCACGGTCTATGTCCTGTGCCGGGTAGGGGGCCGTTCGGCACAGGTCGCGCAGTACCTCATCCAGCAGGGGGTGAACGCCGTGAACGTCGACGGCGGCATGCAGGCCTGGGCGGCGTCCGGCCGCCCCGTCGTGGACGACCAGGGCCAGCCCGGTGCCGTCGTCTGAGGTCCACGCCGTCGTCTGAGGTTCACACGCCCTCTGCGGCTCAGCCGAGCGGGTGGGCGGCGAGCAGGTCGCCGAGTGCCTCCTCGTGGGCCGGTGCCGGGCCCAGTGAGAGCTCCAGCTGTTTGGCCCAGGCGTGGTAGCGGTGCAGTGGGTACTCGACGTCGGCGCCGAAGCCGCCATGCAGGTGCTGCGCGGTCTGGACGACGCGACGCACCCCCTCGGACGCCCAGATCTTGGCGACCGCGATGTCTCCGGCCGCGGGCAGCGCGCCGCCCGCGCCGGTGGAGATCCGCCAGGCCGCCTGCCAGAGGGTGACCTCCATCGCCCGCAGGTCGACATAGCGGTCGGCCGCCTGCACGGCCACCGCCTGGAAGGTGGCGATCGGGAAGCCGAACTGCTCCCGCTTGCCGGTGTACTCGCCGGTCATGGCGAGCACGGACTCGCCGAGCCCGAGCGCGAGCGCGCAGGTGCCGGTGGCGAGCAGCTGGTGCAGCCGCTCCCAGGCGCCGTCGGCGTCGATCAGCTCGCTCGACGGGATCCGTACGGCGTCGAGGCGCAGCTCGCCGAGACGCTCGCCGCTGGTGGAGATCTGCTCGGCGATCCGGAGCCCTTCCCGGACACGGGGGACCAGGGCGAGCACCGTACGGCCGTCGGCCGTGTGCGCGGGGACGACCAGCAGGTCGGCGCTCTGCGCCCAGGGCACGGCCGTCTGGACGCCGTCCAGCACCCAGGACGCCCCGTCCCGCCGTGCGGTGACGGACCGCTCGGCCGCGTCGTGCCCGGTGCGGCCGTTCGCCGCGACGGTGAGGACGAGCTCGCCACGGGCGACCCTCGGCAGCACCCGCCGCTTCACCTCCGCACCGCCGAAGGTCTGTACGGCGTACGCGCCCGCGCTGCTCTCCAGCAGCGGAACGCGCGCCAGCACCCTCGCGGACTCCCGCAGCACCAGGCACAGCGCGACGGCGTCCAGGCCCGCCCCGTCGTACTCGGGCATCAGCAGCAGACTCAGCAGGTCCGCGTCGGCGAGCCGCGCCCACAGCGCGCGGTCGAAGTCCTCGGCCACGGCTCCCTCGGTGAGCGCCGGACTGGGGACTGAGTCCGGTGCTACCGGGGCGAAGACCGCCTTGGCCGCCTCGACAGCCGCCTGTTGCTCCTCGGTGAAGGTGAAGTCCACTGCCTGTCCTCCCGCTTCCAGCCCGTCTGCCCGTCTGCCCGTCTGTACCTCTGCCCGGCCGCTGTCCGTCCGCGTATCTGACGGGTCGTCAAGATAGAACATGTTCTACAGGAAGGGAATGGCGAGGCGGGGCTCAGTGGTCCGATCTCAGCGGTCGAAGTCGAGTTCCACCTTCTCGGTCGTCGGGCGGGACTGGCAGGCCAGCACATAACCGGCGTCCGTCTCCTCGGGCTCCAGCGCGAAGTTCCGGTCCATCCGTACCTCGCCGTTGACGAGGAAGGCCCGGCAGGTTCCGCACACCCCGCCCTTGCACGCGTAGGGGGCGTCGGCGCGGTTGCGCAGGACCGTCTCCAGGAGGGATTCGCCGTCCCGCACGGGCCAGCTGCCCGAACGGCCGTCCAGCGTGGCGGTCACCGTGCTGTGCGCCGGAGCCCGCGCCGCCGCGGGGGGCGCCTGGGCGGCGCCGTCGTCCACGTGGAAGATCTCCTCGTGGATCACGGCACGGCGCACCCCGAGCGCGCGCAGCGCCCGCTCGGCGCCCTGTACCAGGCCGAAGGGCCCGCACAGGAACCACCCGGCGATCTCCTCGACGGGCAGCAGCTCGGGCAGCAGGGCCGTCAGCCGCTCCTCGTCGAGCCGCCCGGACGGCAGGCCCGCCTGCTGCTCCTCGCGGGAGAGCACCGTGACCAGCTGGAACCGGTCGGGGTAGCGGTCCTTGAGGTCGGCGACCTCCTCCAGGAACATCGTCGAGGCGGTGGTGCGGTCGCTGCGTATCAGGCAGAAGTTCGCGTCGGGTTCCCGCGCCAGCAGGGTCGAGACGATCGACAGGACCGGTGTGATGCCACTGCCGCCGACCACCGCCGCGTAGTGCCCAGGCCGCGGCTCCAGCGTGAACCGTCCGGCCGGAGTCATCACCTCAAGCTCGTCGCCGACGGCGATCTCCTTGTGGGCGTACGTCGAGAACGCGCCTCCCTCCACCAGCCGCACGCCCACCCGCAGCGCGCTCGGCCCCTCGGGGGCGAGCACCGGGGAGCAGACCGAGTACGTGCGCCGGATCTCGGCACCGTCCACGACGCGGCGCATCGCGAGGTGCTGGCCCGGTGCGTAGCGGTACTCCGCCCGCAGGTCCGCGGGGACCTCGAGGGTCAGGGCGATGGAGTCGTCCGTGAGCTGGTCGAGGGCCGTGACCCGCAGAGGGTGGAAGCGGGCCGGGGTGCCGGCCATCACAACTCCTTGAAGTGGTCGAAGGGTTCACGGCAGCTGACGCAGCGCCGCAGGGCCTTGCAGGCGGTCGACGAGAAGCGGTTCAGCAGCTCGGTGTCGGTCGAACCGCAGTGCGGGCAGCGCACGGACAGGGCGAGGGGTATCGGCCCCTGTGCGGGATGGGGGCGGGGTGGCGCGATGCCGGCCTCGGCGAGCTTGCGGCGGCCGTCGGGCGAGATGTCGTCCGTCGTCCAGGGCGGTGCGAGCACCGTGCGGACCGTGACATCGGCGATGCCGTCCTCATGCAGTACCCGCTCGATGTCCGCGGCCATCGTCTCGACGGCGGGGCAGCCGGTGTAGGTGGGGGTCAGTTCGACCTCCACGCTGCCCGGACCGCGCACCCGTACACCGCGCAGCACGCCCAGCTCCTCAAGGGACACCACCGGCAGCTCGGGGTCGGGCACCGCTCCGGCCAGCGCCCTCAGCCGCTCCTCCAAGGCGGTGGGCCCGAGCGGGGCCGCCGGTGCGGCCGAGGCCGGTGCTGCTGCCGGTGCCGGTGCTGCTGCCGGTGCCGAGGCGGAGGTCGGAGTCACCATGTCGCCCCCGGATGGCTGCGGTGCAGATGCTGCATTTCGGCGAGCATCCGGCCGAAGGACTCGGTGTGCAGCCCCTCGCGGCCCGCTCCGGCCGACCAGGCCCCGCTCCGCGGGCCCTCCGGCACGGTCAGGGTCGCCCTCGTGATGACCTCGGTCACCGATGAGCGCCACTCCTCCTCGAGGGCCTGCCAGTCGATGTCCAGGCCGTCGACCGGCCGGAACGGCTCGCCGGTGAAGCGCCACAGCGCCTCCAGCGCGCGCTGCATCCTGCCGTGGCTCTCGTCGGTGCCGTCGCCGAGGCGTACGGTCCACTGCTCGGCGTGGTCCTGGTGGTATGTCACCTCCTTGACGGCCTTGGCCGCCAGGGGGGCCAGGGGCCCCGGTGCGCTCGCCAGCCGCTCGTACAGCAGCCGCTGATAGGTGGAGAAGTACAGCTGGCGGGCGATGGTGTGGGCGAAGTCGCCGTTCGGCTGCTCGACCAGCTGCAGATTGCGGAAGGCGCGCTCCTCGCGCAGATAGGCCAGCTCGTCCTCGTCCCCGACCAGGGACAGCAGTACCCGTGCCTGGCCCAGCAGGTCCAGGGCGATGTTGGCCAGGGCGACGTCCTCTTCCAGGGCCGGGGCGTGTCCGGCCCACTCGCCCAGCCGCTGGGCGAGCACCAGCGCGTCATCGCCCAGCGCGAGCGCGGCGGGGGGTGCGTCGCCTCGCGTGGTGGCGGGGGCCGGGGGCTGAGTCGTCACAGGGCCTTGCGCGGTCACAGGTGCTTCACCCCTTCCGGGATCTCATAGAACGTCGGGTGGCGGTAGGGCTTGTCGGCGGCGGGCTCGAAGAAGGGGTCCTTCTCGTCCGGCGATGAGGCGGTGATCGCGGTGGACGGCACCACCCAGATGGAGACGCCCTCGCTGCGCCGGGTGTAGAGGTCGCGGGCGTTGCGCAGGGCCAGCTCGGCGTCCGGGGCGTGCAGGCTTCCGGCGTGGGTGTGCGAGAGCCCGCGGCGCGAGCGTACGAACACCTCCCACAGGGGCCAGTCGGTGGAGCTGCTCATGCCGTCGCCTCTTCCTCGGGGTCTGCTGGCCGGTCTGCTGGCCGGGTGTGCTTCGCGGCGTACGCGGCCGCCGCGTCCCGCACCCAGGCGCCCTCGTCGTGGGCCCGTCTGCGCTGGGTGATCCGCTGTTCGTTGCAGGGGCCGTTGCCCTTGAGTACCGCCCAGAACTCGGTCCAGTCGATCGGGCCGAAGTCGTGGTGGCCGCGCTCCTCGTTCCACTTCAGATCCGGGTCGGGCAGGGTGAGCCCGAGCGACTCGGCCTGCGGGACACAGATGTCCACGAAGCGCTGGCGCAGTTCGTCGTTGGAGTGGCGCTTGATCTTCCAGGTCATGGACTGCTCGGAGTGCGAGGACTCGTCGTCCGGCGGGCCGAACATCATCAGGGACGGCCACCACCAGCGGTTCACCGCGTCCTGGGCCATCTCGTGCTGGGCCGGTGTGCCGCGGCTCAGGGCGAGCAGCGCCTCGTACCCCTGGCGCTGGTGGAAGGACTCCTCCTTGCAGATCCGCACCATCGCCCGCGCGTAGGGGCCGTAGGAGCAGCGGCACAGCGGCACCTGGTTGGTGATCGCGGCGCCGTCCACCAGCCAGCCGATGGCGCCGACGTCCGCCCAGGTCAGCGTGGGGTAGTTGAAGATGGACGAGTACTTCTGGCGGCCGGTGTGGAGCTTGTCGAGCAGTTCGTCCCTGCTGGTGCCGAGGGTCTCGGCGGCGCTGTACAGATACAGCCCGTGTCCCGCCTCGTCCTGGACCTTGGCCATCAGGATCGCCTTGCGGCGCAGGGAGGGCGCGCGGGTGATCCAGTTCGCCTCCGGCTGCATGCCGATGATCTCGGAGTGGGCGTGCTGCGCTATCTGCCGCACCAGCGTCGCGCGGTAGGCGTCGGGCATCCAGTCCCGCGGCTCGATGCGCTCATCGGCGGCCACCGCGGCGTCGAACGCCGCCGTGTGGTCCGTTGTCACCGTCGACATGCACGGCCCCCTCGGTTCGAGATGGTGACCCGACGACCAGCCTACCTACCGACCGATCGTTCGGTTCGTCGATTTCAATGGTGGGTCTGGCGGCCTTAAGCTGTCAACCCTGTGGATAACCTCACGGACGCTGTGCGAGAAGGCCGCGCCTGAGTACCGTTCCGGAGCGGAGCAGCGAGGCGGAACGGGATCGGGGCGTCATGGACTCGTACGACAAGAGCGCGGGCGCGCCGTCCGCCGCTCCTGCCGGGCCGCCCGCGGCGGGACCGATCGCGGCGGGGCTGTCCGACGCATCCCGTGCCCGCGTCGGTGTCGCCGCGCTCTCCGCCCCGTACCAGGTGGTGGTCGCCCTCGTGCTCGCGCTGGTCGCCGTGCTCGCCTGCGTGCATCTCACGATGGTCTTCCTGCACGTCGCGCCCTCGAACACCGTAACCCAGCAGCACGGCCGGGTGGTCTATCGCTGGATCTACCCCGAGTTCGAGCAGAACTGGAAGCTGTTCGCCCCCAACCCGTTGCAGCAGAACGTGGCGGTGCAGGCCCGCGCCCAGATCCGTACCGCCGACGGCGCCACCCGGCAGACCGGCTGGTACGACCTCTCGGCTCGGGACGGCGCCGCGATCCGCGGCAATCCGCTGCCCAGCCACACCCAGCAGAACACGCTGCGCCGCGCCTGGGACTTCTACACGGGCTCGCACGACGACGAGAACCGCCCGAACGGCATGCGCGGCGAGCTCTCCGAGCGCTATCTGCGCCGCATCGTGGTGCAGCGCCTGGCGGACGACGGGCCCGACGGCACTGTCCGGCGCGTACAGTTGCGCGCCAAGACCACCCGCGTGCAGCCGCCGTCGTGGAGTGACGAGAAAGTCGACAAGAAGCCCGTCTACCGTCAGCTCCCCTGGTGGCCCGTCACCTCGCGTGACCTGGAGGTGCGTTCCCGGTGACGCGTTTCGTCCGAGTGAGCGCCCGCGCCGCGCGCGGCCTCGCCCATGTCACCGGCTCCGCGCTCGGCCCGTACCAGAGCGCCGTGGTCCGCATCGGATTCGCCGCCACCTGGCTGTTCTTCCTGTTGCGCGAGATCCCGTACCGCCATGAGCTCTACGGTCCCGACGGGCCGTGGAGCTGGGATATGGCGGAGCGGCTGATCGCGAACAGCGAGGCCTTCACCGTACTGCTGTGGTCCGACAGCCACGGCTGGTTCGAGGCCGTGTACGTCCTGGCGATCGTCTCCAGTGCCTTGCTGCTGGTCGGCTGGCGCACCCGGACGATGTCCGTGCTGTTCATGGTGGGCGTGCTCTCGTTGCAGAACCGCAGCGTGTTCATGGGAGACGGCGGCGACAACGTCATCCACCTGATGGCGATCTATCTGGTGCTGACCCGCTGCGGGCAGGTCTGGTCGCTGGACGCCCGCCGCGCGGCGCGTCACGTGGCCCGCGCGGAGGCCCGCGAGGACGGATCGGAGCGACGGGAGCGCGACTGGGCGGGCCCCGCCCTGTGGTCCGTGCTCGGTCTCGTCCTCCTGGTGGCGGCGGTCACCGACCGGCTCGGCGGGAAGCCCTGGCTGGCCGTGCTCTTCTGGGGACTGTGGCTGTCACAGGGCCTGTGGTGGGCGGTGTGCCGCTACTGGCCGTACGGCCAGGCGCGCATCCTGCTCGACGTCATCGCCAACCTCGTCCACAACGCCGCACTGGTCGTGATCATGGCCGAGGCCTGTCTGATCTACGCGACCGCGGGCTGGTACAAGATCCAGGGCAGCCGGTGGCAGGACGGCACCGCGGTCCACTACCCGCTGCACCTCGACTACTTCTCCCCCTGGCCAGCTCTTTCCGAGCTGCTCGCCGCCCAGGGCACGGTGCTGCTCCTGGTCACCTACGGCACGGTGATCACCCAGGTCGCCTTCCCCTTCACGCTGTTCAACCGCCGGGTCAAGAACCTGCTGCTCATGGTGATGATGACAGAGCACGCGGTGATCGCCGTCGTCCTCGGGCTGCCCTTCTTCTCGCTCGCGATGATCGCCGCCGACGCGGTCTTCCTGCCGACGTCCTTCCTGAAGAAGGCCGGTGAGCGGGTCGCCCGCGTCCGCGGACGGCTGCTGGCCCGTACGCCGCTGCCGCGGCAGCGCGGCGAGGACGAGAAGCGCGACCCCGAACCGGCCGAGCCCGCGCACGTAGGCTTCAGACCATGACGGCGGACGGCTCCGAACGGGCGGCGACGGACGAGGCGGTACGGCGCTGGCGGGAGCTCAGCGCGGCCTGTGTGCTGCTTGACGGCTTCCACGCCGTCAAGCACGCCCTGCGCTTCGACGCCGGTATCCCCCTCGTCGTCACCAGCGACAAGGCGGCCGCCCTGGACCTGGCGGCCGAACTCGCCCCGGATGTCTCGGGACCGCTGGCCGCGCGCGCCGTCGAGATTTCCCGCGAGGCCCTGCGCGACCTGGTCCCGCGGGTGCACCCGACCGGGGTCGCAGCCCTGGCGGTGCGCCCCGAACGCGCCGCCAACCTGGCCGCGCTGGCCCGTACCCCACGCCGGGCGCCGGTGGTCGTCCTCGACAACCCGCGCAACCTCGGCAACGCGGGCGCCGTGATCCGCCTCGCGGCGGGCTTCGGGGCGACCGGCGTGGTCACCACGGGCACGCTGGACCCCTGGCACCCCAATGTCGTACGCGGAGCGGCCGGGCTGCACTACGCGACGGCGGTGGAGGGGCTGACCGTGGACGAACTGCCCGCCGGGCCGATGTACGCCCTGGACCCGGAGGGCGAGGACATCCGCTCCCTCGCCCTGCCCGACGACGCGCTGCTGGCCTTCGGCTCGGAGCGCAGCGGGATCTCCGGCGAGCTGCGCGCGCGTGCCGACGCGCTGGTCTCGCTGCCGATGCGGCCGCAGGTGTCCAGCTACAACCTGGCGACGAGTGTGGGGATGACCCTCTTCCACTGGTCGGCCGGGTCGCGCCTCCCCTAGGTCCCGGCGCATAGGTCCCGGCGAACCCTCTGGGCCCTGGGCGAGGCGCGACCCCGGAACCGTTCTCACGCCTCTCTGCGCACCTCCACCACCCGGAACCGGTTGGCCACGAACGCGCCGTCGCACAGCGCGGCGTTCGCCGCGGGGTTGCCGCCCGAGCCGTGGAAGTCCGAGAAGGCCGCGGTCTGGTTGACGTACACCCCGCCGGTCAGGTTGAGCGAGAGCTGGGCGCACTCCTCGAGGCAGACCTCCTCCACTGCGCGCTCGGTCTCATCGGACGTGGTGTACGCGCCGACCGTCATCGCTCCCTTGTCGCGCACGGTGCGCCGCAGCAGCTCCACCGCGTCCGCGGCCGAGTCCACGGCCACCGCGAACGACACCGGGCCGAAGCACTCGTTCAGATAGGCCGCCTCGGAGTCCGCCGCCTCCCAGTACTTGCGCGCCCCGTCGAGCTTGACGATGACCGGGGTCCGGACCACGGCGTCCGGGAAGTCCGGGTTGGCGACCTCGCGCGAGGCGAGGGCGACCTCGCCGAATCCGGGCGCCGCGTCGAGGCGGGTGCGCACATCGGGGTTGACCAGGGCGCCGAGCAGGGCGCCCGCCCGTGTGTCGTCGCCCAGGAGACCCGAGACCGCGCCCGCCAGGTCGGAGACCACCTCGTCGTACGACTTCGCTCCGGCGTCCGTGGTGATGCCGTCGCGGGGGATCAGCAGGTTCTGCGGGGTGGTGCACATCTGGCCGCTGTACAGGGACAGCGAGAAGGCGAGGTTGGCCAGCATGCCCTGGTAGTCGTCGGTGGAGTCGATGACGACGGTGTTGACGCCCGCCTTCTCGGTGTAGACCTGCGCCTGGCGGGCGTGGGTCTCCAGCCAGTCGCCGAATGCGGTCGACCCCGTGTAGTCGATGATCTTGATTTCGGGGCGTACCGCCAGCGTCTTGGCGATGCCCTCGCCGGGCTGCTCGGCGGCGAGCGCCACCAGGTTCGGGTCGAAGCCCGCCTCGGCGAGCACCTCGCGCGCGACCTGGACGGTCAGCGCCAGCGGCAGCACGGCGCGCGGGTGCGGCTTGACCAGGACCGGGTTTCCGGTGGCCAGGGAGGCGAAGAGTCCCGGATAGCCGTTCCACGTCGGGAAGGTGTTGCAGCCGATCAGGAGGGCGATGCCGCGGGGGACGGGAGTGTACCGCTTGCTCAGGTTGAGCGGGTCGCGCTTGCCCTGGGGCTTGCTCCAGTCCGCCGTGTCCGGCGTGCGGACCTGCTCGACGTAGGCGTACCCCACCGCTTCCAGGCCGCGGTCCTGGGCGTGCGGGCCGCCGGCCTGGAAGGCCATCATGAAGGCCTGGCCGCTGGTGTGCATGACCGCGTGCGCGAACTCGTGGGTGCGCGCGCTGATCCGCGCGAGGATCTCCAGACAGATCATCGCGCGCAGCTCCGCACCCGCCTCGCGCCAGGACGGCATCGCCGCGCGCATGGCGGGCAGCAGGACGTCGACATCCGGGTGCGGGTACTGGACGCCCAGCTCGATGCCGTACGGCGACAGCTCGCCGTCGGTCCAGCCGTCCGTGCCCGGCTGGTTCAGGTCGAGGCGCTGGCCGAGCAGCGCGTCGAAGGCGGCCTTGCCGTCCGCCGCGCTCAGGCTGCCGTGCTCGCCATACGCCTTGGGGTGCTCGGGGTGCGGGGACCAGTACGCACGCGTGCGGATGGTTTCGAGCGCCTGGTCGAGAGTGGGCCGGTGCTTCTCGATCAGCTGCTGCGCGGTGAGTTCGACGGCCATGGAAGGACCAACTCCTTGTAGGGCTGACTCGACGGTGAGTCGGCGAGCTGGGCAGGAACAGGCTGGCACAGCTAGAGTAACCGAACGATCGGTCGGGACAAGGGGGCCGGGCGAACCTGTGGATAACTCGTGCGGAAGGATCGCGAGCATGACAGCCATTGACCGCAGCAGCCCCGTCTCCGTGGTGGGCACCGGCACCATGGGCCAGGGAATCGCGCAGGTCGCACTCGTCGCCGGTCATCCCGTGCTGCTGTACGACGCCGCGCCCGGCCGCGCGAAGGCGGCGGCCGACGCGATCACAGCCCGCCTGGACCGGCTCGTCGAGAAGGGCAGGCTCACCGCGGCCGACCGCGACGCCGCGACGGCCCGCCTCGGTTCGGCCGAGAGCCTCGCCGAACTCGCCGGGTCCGGACTCGTCGTCGAGGCGATCCTGGAGCGGCTGGACGTCAAGCAGCGCCTCTTCGGCGAACTCGAAGACGTCGTGTCGGACGACTGCCTGCTGGCCACCAACACCTCGTCGCTGTCCGTCACCGCGATCGGCGGCGCGCTCAGGAAGCCCGGCCGCTTCGTCGGGCTGCACTTCTTCAACCCCGCGCCGCTCCTCCCCCTCGTCGAGGTCGTCAGCGGCTTCGCCACGGACGAGTCCGCCGCCACGCGCGCGCAGGAGACGGCACAGGCCTGGGGCAAGACCCCGGTGCGCTGCGCCGACACTCCGGGCTTCATCGTCAACCGCGTCGCCCGCCCCTTCTACGCCGAGGCGCTGCGGGTGTACGAGGAGCGGGCCGCCGACCCCGCCACCATCGACGCCGTGCTGCGCGAGTGCGGCGGCTTCCGGATGGGTCCTTTCGAGCTGACCGACTTGATCGGCCAGGACGTGAACGAGGCCGTCACCCGCTCGGTGTGGGAGTCCTTCTTCCAGGACCCGAAGTTCACCCCGTCGCTGGCGCAGCGTCGGCTGGTCGAGTCGGGCCGCCTGGGGCGGAAGTCGGGGCGCGGCTGGTACGCGTACGAAGCGGGCGCCGAGCGCCCGGAGCCGTCAACGGAACCCGCCTGTGACGCCCCGGACACGGTGGGCGTCCAGGGGGACCTGGGTCCCGCCGAGCCGCTGCGCGCGATGCTCGCCGAGGCAGGGATCACGGTCCAGGAGCACGAGTCCGACCAGCCGGACGGCTTCGCCCTGCCGCACGGGGCCGCGCTGGCGCTGACCGACGGGACGATCGCCACCGGCCACTCGGACGGCGAGTGCATCCACTTCGATCTCGCCCTGGACTATCGGACCTGCACCCGGATCGCCCTCGCGCCCGGCGCGGATGTCGATCCACGGGATCTGCGGGCCGCTACCGGACTCTTCCAGCGGCTTGGCAAGCAGGTCAGTGTCGTCGGTGACGTGCCGGGCATGATCGTGGCGCGGACCGTCGCGATGCTCGTCGACTTCGCCGCCGATGCCGTTGGTCGTGGCGTGGCGAGCGCGGAGGACATCGACACGGCCATGAAGCTCGGAGTCAACTATCCCCGCGGACCCTGGGAGTGGGGCCAGGGCCTCGGCCCCAGCTGGGCCGGGGAGCTCCTGCTGACGATGGAGCTCAGCCACCTAAGCGGCCGGTATGCCCCGTCCCTGGCACTACAGCGCCAGGCCAGCTTCCACGAGAATCGGTCAGGCGCATGACCACCCCCAGACGCGACACCTACACCCCCGAGACGCTTCTCGCCGTCGCCGTGGAGATCTTCAACGAGCGCGGCTACGACGGCACCTCGATGGAGCATCTCTCCAAGGCCGCGGGAATCTCCAAGTCCTCGATCTACCACCACGTCACGGGCAAGGAGGAGCTGCTGCGCCGCGCCGTCAGCCGCGCGCTCGACGGACTCTTCGGGATTCTCGACGAGGACCGCGCGCGTGCGGGGCGTGCGGTGGAGCGCCTTGAGTACGTCACCCGGCGCATGGTCCAGGTGCTGACGGCCGAGCTCCCGTACGTCACCCTGCTGCTGCGGGTGCGGGGCAACACCGCCACCGAGAAGTGGGCCATGGAGCGCCGCCGCGAGTTCGACCACCAGGTGGCCGAGCTGCTCAAGGCGGCGGTCGCGGACGGCGACCTGCGGACGGACGTCGAGGTCAGGCTGGCGACCAGGCTGCTCTTCGGCATGATCAACTCGATCGCGGAGTGGTACCGGCCCGAGCATCAGGGCGCCGACGACCAGGAGGTCGCCGACGCCGTCGTCCAGCTGGCCTTCAGCGGGCTGCGGACGGCTTCCTGAGCCAGGCCTCAGCCAGGGACCCAATCAGGCTCGCGGTCAGGCCTGGGGGTCCAGGTCGGTCTCCTCGAAGACCAGCAGCGTACGGGTGCTGAGCACCTCGGGGATCGACTGCAGTCGGGTGAGCACCAGCTCGCGCAGGGTCCGGTTGTCCGGCGTGTGCACCAGCAGCAGGACGTCGAAGTCGCCGCTGACCAGCGCGATATGGGCCGCGCCCGGCAGCGCCCGCAGCTGCTCGCGGACCGTGCGCCAGGAGTTCTGCACGATCTTCAGCGTGATGTAGGCGGAGGCTCCCTGGCCCGCGCGCTCGTGGTTGACCCGCGCGCCGAAGCCGCGGATCACGCCGTCCTCGATGAGCCGGTTGATGCGCGCGTAGGCGTTGGCGCGCGACACATGGACCCGCTCGGCCACGGAGCGTATCGAGGCGCGGCCGTCCGTCTGCAGAATCCGCAGGATGTCCCGGTCGATGGAGTCCAGCTGGCGGGGCGGGTGCTCCACGGCGGAGCACGGAGCGGAGCCCGCCGTGGGACCGGCGGGGGAACCCGCCGTGGCGGCGGTGGTGCCGCTGTCGTCGGCCATTCGTTCAGATGCCATGTCCCCCCACCTCTCTACCATGGACGTACTGCCCCTATCCCAGGCTGTGGAAAACCGTTTGTCCACAGCCTGGCGGTGCCTGTAGCCAAAATGTGCCGACGACCGAACAATCGGTAGGTGAGGCGCATCACACGCCGCGCCTCTCCCGATCGCTCCTACGAGGAGGTGCACGCGGTGAAGAAGCACAGCACGACGGTCGTGGCGGAGCGAGGGGCCTACCAGCCCACCCCGCCGCCCGCCTGGCAGCCCCGTACGGACCCCGCGCCACTGCTGCCGGACACTGAGCCGTACCGCGTCCTGGGCACGCCGGCCGCGGCCGACGCCGACCCCGAGCTGCTGCTGAGGCTGCACCGGGAGCTGGTACGCGGCCGGAGATACAACGCGCAGGCGACCGCCCTCACCAAGCAGGGCCGCCTCGCCGTCTACCCGTCGAGCACCGGACAGGAGGCCTGCCAGGTCGCCGCCGCGCTGGCACTCGAAGAGCGCGACTGGCTGTTCCCCAGCTACCGCGACACCCTCGCCGCCGTGACCCGCGGCCTCGACCCCGCACAGGCGCTCTCGCTGCTGCGCGGCGACTGGCACACCGGGTACGACCCGCACGAGCACCGGATAGCACCCCTGTGCACTCCGCTCGCCACGCAGCTCCCGCACGCCGTGGGGCTCGCGCACGCCGCCCGCCTCAAGGGCGACGACGTGGTCGCGCTCGCCCTGGTCGGCGACGGCGGCACCAGCGAGGGCGACTTCCACGAGGCGCTGAACTTCGCCGCGGTATGGCAGGCGCCGGTGGTCTTCCTGGTCCAGAACAACGGCTTCGCGATCTCCGTGCCGCTCGCCAAGCAGACCGCCGCGCCGTCACTCGCCCACAAGGCCGTCGGATACGGCATGCCAGGCCGCCTGGTCGACGGCAACGACGCGGCGGCCGTCCACCAGGTACTGGCCGAAGCCGTGCACCGCGCGCGCGTAGGCGGCGGCCCGACCCTCGTCGAAGCCGTGACCTACCGCATCGAAGCCCACACGAACGCCGACGACGCCACCCGCTACCGGAGCGACGGCGAGGTCGACGCCTGGCGCGCGCACGACCCGATCACCCTCATCGAGCAGGAGCTGACCGGCCGCGGCCTGCTCGACGACGACCGGGCACAGGCCGCGAAGGACTCCGCCGAACAGCTCGCCACGGAGCTGCGCGCCCAGATGAACGAGGACCCGACCCTGAACCCGATGGATCTGTTCACGCACGTCTACGCCGAGCAGACCACGCAGCTGCGCGAGCAGGTCGCACAGCTGCGCGCCGAACTGGACGCGGAGGCCGAGCGATGACCGCCGTGGCCGAGAGCCGCACCAAACCCGCCACGATGGCGCAGGCGCTGCAGCGCGGCCTGCGGGACGCGCTGGCCGACGACCCCGCCGTTCATGTGATGGGCGAGGACGTGGGCACGCTCGGCGGTGTCTTCAGGGTCACCGACGGGCTGACCAAGGAGTTCGGCGAGGACCGCTGCACGGACACCCCGCTCGCCGAGGCGGGCATCCTGGGCACGGCGGTCGGCATGGCCATGTACGGGCTGCGGCCGGTCGTGGAGATGCAGTTCGACGCGTTCGCGTACCCCGCCTTCGAGCAGCTGATCTCGCATGTGTCGCGGATGCGGAACCGCACCAGGGGGGCGATGCCGTTGCCGATCACGATCCGGGTGCCCTACGGCGGCGGGATCGGCGGCGTCGAGCACCACAGCGACTCCTCCGAGGCGTACTACATGGCGACGCCGGGACTCCATGTCGTCACGCCCGCCACGGTCGCCGACGCCTACGGGCTGCTGCGGGCCGCCATCGCGTCGGATGACCCGGTCGTCTTCCTGGAGCCGAAGCGCCTGTACTGGTCCAAGGACTCCTGGAACCCGGACGCGCCGCCGTCCGTTGACCCGATAGGCCGGGCCGTGGTGCGGCGCGCTGGACGCAGCGCGACCCTCATCACGTACGGCCCGTCCGTACCCGTCTGCCTGGAGGCGGCCGAGGCCGCGCAGGCCGAGGGCTGGGACCTGGAAGTCGTCGATCTGCGCTCCCTGGTGCCGTTCGACGACGAGACGGTCTGCGCCTCGGTGCGCAGGACGGGACGCGCGGTCGTCGTACACGAGTCGGGCGGCTTCGGCGGTCCGGGCGGGGAGATCGCGGCCCGTGTCACCGAGCGCTGCTTCCATCACCTGGAGGCGCCGGTGCTGCGGGTCACCGGATTCGACATCCCCTACCCGCCGCCGATGCTGGAGCGGCACCATCTTCCGGGAGTCGACCGCATCCTGGACGCGGTGGCGCGGTTGCAGTGGGAGGCGGAGAGCTGATGGCCCAGGTGTTGGAGTTCAAGCTGCCGGATCTCGGTGAGGGCCTCACCGAGGCCGAGATCGTCCGCTGGCTGGTGGCGGTCGGCGATGTGGTGGCGGTCGACCAGCCCGTGGTCGAGGTGGAGACGGCCAAGGCGATGGTCGAGGTGCCCTGCCCGTACGCGGGCGTGGTAACCGCGCGGTTCGGCGCGGAGGGCACGGAACTCCCCGTGGGCGCGCCCCTGTTGACCGTCGCGGTGGGCGCGGCCGCCGAGGCCGCCGACTCCGGGCGGCCGGACGCGGGCCCCGGCGCTGGCGTCACGGACGCCGGGCGGAACTCCGGCGCGACGGACCAGGCGGGGCACGCGCCGGGACGTAAGGCGGGGGACGAGCCGGGGGGCGAGGCCGAAGGGTCGGGCAATGTCCTGGTCGGCTACGGCACCGGAACGGCGCCCGCCCGCAGGCGCCGGGTGCGGCCCGCCAGCGCCGTGGGAACGCCCTCCGCACCGGCCGCGCGACCGGACACCGCACCAGGTGCACCGGCTGGGCGGTCGGACGCCGGACCGGGTGCACTTGCCGCGCGGTCGGACGCCGCACTGGGCGCACC